>JACXUX010000365.1 GCA_014763725.1 Rhodobacterales bacterium | reverse complement strand
CCCAGAATGTGCCCGCCCCCGACATGGGCACGGGGGAACGCGAGATGGCCTGGATCGCCGATCAATATGCGCGGATGAACACGACCGACATCAACGCCCGGGCCTGCGTCACCGGCAAGCCGCCCCATGCCGGCGGCATCCAGGGCCGGGTCGAGGCGACGGGCCGCGGCGTGCAGTATGCGCTGCGCGAATTCTTCCGCCACCCGGCCGACGTGGCGAAGACCGGCCTGTCGGGCGGGCTGGAGGGCAAGCGCATCATCGTCCAGGGCCTGGGCAACGTGGGCTATCACGCGGCGAAATTCCTGTCCGAGGAGGACGGCGCAAAGGTCATCGCCATCATCGAACGCGACGGCGCGCTGCACGATCCGGCGGGCCTGGATGTCGAGGATGTCCGCCAGTGGATGACCCGCCACGGCGGCCTTTCGGGCTATTCCGCGGCCCCCCATGTCGAGGACGGTGCAGCCCTGCTGGAAGCCGCCTGCGACATCCTGATCCCCGCGGCGATGGAGGGCGTGATCCACACCGCCAACGCCCCCCGCATCCAGGCCCCCCTGATCATCGAGGCCGCCAACGGCCCCGTCACCTTCGGCGCCGACGAAATCCTGCGCCGCAAGGGCTGTGTCATCATCCCCGACCTCTACGCCAATGCCGGTGGGGTGACGGTCAGCTATTTCGAATGGGTCAAGAACCTGTCCCACATCCGCTTTGGCCGGATGCAGCGCCGCGCCGAAGAGGCACGATTCCGCCTGCTGGTCGAGGAACTCGAACGCCTGTCGGCCGACCAGGGCCTGGGCTGGACGCTGACGCCCGACTTCAAGCAGAAATTCCTGACCGGGTCGGACGAACTGGCGCTGGTGCGATCGGGCCTCGACGACACGATGCGCACCGCCTACCAGTCGATGCGCGCGGTCTGGCACGGTCGGCCGGGGGTCGAGGATTTGCGCACCGCCGCCTATATCGTGGCCATCGAGCGGGTGGCGAAAACCTACGTTTCCAAGGGCCTGTGACGCCCGCAGGCAGCCGCGGGCCGCGCCGGTGCGGCCCCTGCGGCCGGGCCCGGGGCACAGGGCCGGCTGCCTAAAAATGCGGCAAAGCCCGGCGCGGGCCGCTGCAAGGGCTTGAGAATCCGCGGCGAACGGGCTTCACTCCGACCGCGGGAAACGGGGGGGCGCATGCGCTATTCGGGCTGGAAGGTGTTCGCCGAGGGGCTGCGGGGCAACCGCGGCTGGACCCGCGCCTGGGCCGACCCCGCCCCGCGCGACAGCTATGACACGCTGATCATCGGCGGCGGCGGCCACGGCCTGGCGGCGGCCTACTACCTGGCCCGCAACCACGGCATCACCGATGTGGCGGTGCTGGAAAAGGGCCTGATCGGCCAGGGCAACGTCGGGCGCAACACCACGATCGTGCGGGCGAACTACGGCCTGCCCGGCAACAGCGAATTCTACAGCCACTCGCTGAAACTGTGGGAAGGGCTCGAATCCGAGCTGAACTACAACGTGATGCATTCCCAGCGCGGGCTGATCAATCTGTTCCATTCCGACGGCCAGCGCGACGCCTTTGCCCGCCGCGGCAACATGATGATCAACCAGGGCGACGATGCCGTGCTGCTCGACCGCGAGGGCGTGCGCAGGCTGCTGCCCTATCTCGACTATGAACAGACCCGCTTCCCGATCTACGGCGGCCTCTACCACCCCCGCGGCGGCACCGCGCGCCATGACGCGGTGGCCTGGGGCTATGCCCGCGCGGCCAGCGCCCGCGGCATCCACCTGCTGCAGAACTGCGAGGTGACGGGGATCGACGTCCAGGCCGGCCGCGTCACCGGTGTGCAGACCACCCGCGGCGCGATCCGCGCGAAACGGGTGGCCATCGTGGTCGCGGGCCGGTCCAGCCAGGTCGCCGCCATGGCCGGGCTGCGGCTGCCCATCGAAAGCCACGTCCTGCAGGCCTTCGTGACCGAGGGGCTGAAACCCGTCATCGACCATGTCGTCAGCTTCGGCATGGGCCATTTCTACATCAGCCAGTCCGACAAGGGCGGCCTCGTCTTCGGCGGCGACATCGACTTCTACGCCTCCTATGCCGCGCGCGGGAACCTGCCCATGGTCGAACACGTGATGGAGGCCGGCATGACCCTGATGCCGATGATCGGCCGCGCCCGCGTGCTGCGGTCCTGGGGCGGCATCATGGACATGACGCCCGACGGCAGCCCGATCATCGACCGCACCCCGGTCGAGGGGCTCTACCTCGACGCCGGCTGGAACTATGGCGGCTTCAAGGCGGTGCCCGCCTCGGGCTGGTGCCTGGCCCATCTGATGGCCACCGGCCAGTCCCACCCCGTCGCGGCCCGCTTCCGGCTCGACCGCTTCGCCACCGGCGCGGTGATCGACGAGGAAGGCACCGGCAGCCAGCACAACCTGCACTGACCTGTCTTCATTTTTGCCCA
>JACXUX010000364.1 GCA_014763725.1 Rhodobacterales bacterium | reverse complement strand
CCTCATCGAGTTTGTAGGCCTTGATGCGGTCAAGGATCGTGGTCATGGGCGCCTCCGTTCCCTTCTTCCTAACCGGCCCGGCGCGGACAGGAAAGGGTCAGGCCGCCCAGTCCACCGGCGCCACGCCCCGTGCCGTCAGCCAGGCATTGGCGCGGCCAAAGGGGCGGTGGCCGACAAAGGGCGGATGCGCCCCCAGCGGCCGGCGCGCCCCCAGGGACGAGGGGTGCGAGGCGCGGATCACCCCGTCGTCGCCCCGGCCCGCCGCCGCCAGCACCGGGTCGGCCAGCGCCGCGGCATCGCGCCCCCACAGCAGGAAGGCCACCGGCCGCGCGGCCAGCGGCGCCAGCAGGCGGGCGGTGATCGCCTGCCAGCCCAGGCGGCGGTGGCCGCCCGGCTGGCCCAGCGGCACCGTCAGCACCGTGTTCAGCAGCAGCACCCCCTGCGCCGCCCAGCCCGCCAGATCGCCCCCCGCCCGGCGGATGCCGGTGTCGGCGGTCAGCTCGGCCAGGATGTTGCGCAGCGAATCCCGGGGTTCCTGACCGGGGGGGAAGGAAAAGGCCAGCCCCGTCGCCCGGCCCGGCGTGGCATAGGGGTCCTGGCCCAGGATGACCACGCGCACCCGATCCGGCGGGGTCAGCGCCAGCGCGCGAAAGACGGCGTCCGGCGCGGGGGCGCAGGGCCGCGTCTCGGCCGCGAGGCGCGCGCGCAGCGCGGGCCATTCGGGCCCGGCAAAGGCCCCCGAGGCCGCCCAGGCCGCCGGCGGGTCGGGCAGGATCATGCCGTGCGCGGGGTGATCGCCACCAGCCGGTCCAGCGCGCGCTGCGCGGCCCCGCTGTCGATGCTGTGGGCGGCCACGGGCACCGCGTCACGCAAGGCATCGGCCCGGCCCGCCACCACCAGCGCCGCGGCCGCGTTCAGCAGCACCGCATCGCGATAGGCCCCGCGCGCCCCCGCCAAGAGCGCCCGCAGCGCCGCGGCATTCTCGGCCGGGGTGCCGCCCAGGATCGCCTCGAACGGATGGACGGGCAGGCCCGCCTCCTCGGGGTGGACCTCGAACTCGGCGATCGCGCCGTCCTTCAGCGCGGCCACCCGGCTGGGGGCAGAGATCGCCAGCTCATCCGACCCGTCGCCGCCATGGACCAGCCAGGCGGCCTCGGACCCCAGGGCGGCCAGCACCTCGGCCATCGGGCGGATCAGATGCGCGGCATAGGCGCCGGTCAGCTGGCGTTTCACCCCCGCGGGGTTGGTCAGCGGCCCCAGGATGTTGAACAGCGTGCGGGTGCCCAGTTCCAGCCGCACCGGCATCACATGGCGCGTGGCGGGGTGGTGCATGGGCGCCATCATGAAGCCGATGCCCGCCTCGGCCAGGCAGCGTTCCACCACCTCGGGGCCGACCATGACGTTCAGCCCCAGTTCCCCCAGCGCATCGGCCGCGCCCGATTTCGACGACAGGTTGCGGTTGCCGTGCTTGGCCACCGGCACGCCCGCGCCCGCCACCACCAGCGCCGCGGCGGTCGAGATGTTCAGCGTGCCCTTGCCGTCGCCCCCTGTGCCCACGATGTCGATGGCGCCCGGCGGGGCGGTGACCTTGACGCAGCGGTCGCGCATTTCCCGGGCCGCGGCGGCGATTTCGTCCACCGTCTCGCCGCGCGTGCGCAGCGCCATCAGGAACCCGCCCATCTGGGCCGGTGTCGCCTCGCCCTGGAACAGCGCGGCAAAGGCGGCCCTGGCCTCGTCCCGCGTCAGGGCGCGGTCGGCGGCCAGGCCGATCAGCGGCTTCAGCCCGGTCATGCCGGAACCGCCATGCGCGCCAGGAAGTTGCGCAGGATCTGGTGGCCGTGTTCGCTGGCGATGCTTTCGGGGTGGAACTGCACGCCCTCGACCGGACGCGCGCGGTGGCGCAGGCCCATGATCGTGCCATCCTCGAGCCAGGCGGTGACCTCCAGACAGGCGGGCAGGGTCGCGCGGTCGACCACCAGCGAATGATAGCGCGTGGCCAGGAAGGGCGAGGGCAGGCCCGCGAACACGCCCTGGCCCGCATGGTGGATCACGCCCATCTTGCCGTGCACGATTTCGTGGCAGCGCACGACGTGCCCGCCAAAGGCCTGGCCGATGGTCTGATGGCCCAGGCAGACGCCCAGCAGCGGCACCCCCGCCTCGGCCGCGGCCAGCGTCAGGGGCAGGCAGATGCCCGCCTGGTCGGGGTCGCAGGGGCCGGGCGACAGCACGATGCCCGCAGGCCGCAGCGCCATGGCAGCCTGCACGTCCAGCGCATCGTTGCGGATCACCCGCACGTCCGCGCCCAGCTCGCCCAGATAATGGACGAGGTTGTAGGTAAAGCTGTCGTAGTTGTCGATCAGAAGCAGCATGATGCAGGCGGCCCCGGGGCATGGCGGAAGGGGGGTGAACCCCGCAGCGGGGCACGCTATAGATGGGGCCGCGGG
>JACXUX010000363.1 GCA_014763725.1 Rhodobacterales bacterium | reverse complement strand
GCTGGTGGTGGGGCTGGGCACGGGGGTGAATGCCGCGCCCGTCCATCCGCTGGCCCAGGGCCGCGTGGTGCCGCCGTCGGAATGCGGCCATGTCAACCTGCCCGTCCGGTCCGAGGATGACCTGCGCCTGATGCGCTGGCTGGAATCCGCGCTGGCGCGCGCGGGCGACGTGCCCCATGCCAGCGTCGAAGAGGTGCTGTCGGGCCGGGGCCTGGCCCATCTGCACGCCTTTGCTGCCGACCGGGCCGGCAGCGCCGCGCGCACCGATTCGGCGGGCGTTCTGGCGGGGCTGGCGGCGGGCGATCCGCTGGCCCGGACGGCCGCGCGGCTCTACACCCGGATCCTGGGCCAGATGCTGGCCGATCAGGCGCTGATCCACCTGCCCTATGGCGGCATCTTCCTGATCGGGGGCATGGCGCGGGCGATGGCGCCGCATCTGGCGCGGCTGGACCTGGCCGCGGCCTTTCGCGAACCGCGCCGCGTGCCGCTGTTGCAGCGCGACTTCGCCATTTCCGTGGTGCAGGACGATTTCGCCGCGCTGACGGGCTGTGCCGCGCATCTGGCGGCGGGCGGGGCGGCCTAGACCTCGGCCCGGCGGCGCCAGGCGCCGGCGCGGCGTTCGGCGGGGCGGATCAGCGCCGCCTCGACCGCCAGCATCACCGCGACAAAGGCCAGCGAATGGGCCAGCACGCCCGCGATGTCGAACAACTGGAACCGCAGGTGGATCATGAACCCCACCTCGTCGGACCGGCCCAGGAATTCGACGACCAGCACGATCTTCCAGATCACCGCGATGCCGTTGCGCGCCGCCGCCGCCAGAAAGGGCGCCAGCTGCGGCAGCACCACATGCCGCAGCCGCGCGACCGGCGACAGGCGGAAGATCTGCGCCATCTCGAACAGCCGCGGGTCCAGGCTGCGCGCGCCCTCGCGCACCGTGACCAGCACCATCGCCGTCTTGTTCAGCGTGACCGCGGCGATCGCCGCCACCTCGTTCAGGCCGATCCACAGATAGCACAGCACGATGACGACCAGCGCGGGCAGGTTCAGGAAGACCGTGACCCAGGGGTCGGCCAGCGCATCCAGCCGCGGCATCCGCCCCAGCGCCAGCCCCAGCGCGGACCCCAGCGCCATCGCCAGGCCAAAGGCCACCGCCACCCGGCCCAGCGTGGCCCCCACATGCCCCGCCAGCGCGCCGGACGCGGCCTCGGCCCAGATCCGCAGCGCCACCTCGGCCGGGCCGGGCAGGATGCGCGGATCGCCCCGCAGCCAGGCCAGCCCCGCCCAGAACAGGACTAGGGCCGCCAGCGACAGGCCATAGGTCACGGGATCGCGCAGGCGCATGGTCATGGCCGCAGCCTACGCCCGCCCCGCGGCCCGCGCGCCCGCGACCCTGGTCCAATGGCCGCCTGCCGCGGCGCGCGCCAACATCGGGCCATGCGTGCCCTGATCGGTTCCGTTCTTGTCCTTGCCCTGATGCTGTGGTCGGCGCTGACCGGCCCGGCCCGGGCCGATGCGCCCCTGCCGCGCGACCGGATCGCCGAACTGGTCGTGCCGCCCTATGCCCTGGGCGAGGCCGTGGGCGACCAGGGGGTCTGGACGCTGCTGAAATCGGGCGGGGCGCAGGCGGGCTATGTGTTCGAGACGGGCCCGATGGCGCCCCTGCCCGGCTTTTCCGGCGCGCCCATCAACCTGCTGGTGATGATCGACCTGCAGGGCACCTTCCTCGACGTGCGGCTGATCAGCCATAACGAGCCGATCTTCGTCTCGGGCCTGGGCGAGGCGCCGTTCCACCGGTTCTTCGAACAATACCGCGGCCTGTCGATCAACACGCCGCTGGTGGTGGGCACGCCCTATGGCCAGGGCGCGGCGGGATCCGATCTGGTCTATCTGGACGGCGTGACCAAGGCCACGGCCAGCGTGCGCATCGCCCACGAATCGATCCTGGCCGCCACCCGGGCGGTGGCGCGCGAACGGCTGGCGGGGGTGTCGGCCGCGCCCCGCGGCCGACACCCAGGGGGCCTATCTCGACCTGTGGATGGTCGACATGGGCCCGCCCGCCATCGCCCGCGCCGTGCTGACGCCCGAGGCGCGGGCCGATCTGGACCGGTTCCTGGCCGTCTCGCCCCAGGATGAGCCGATCCTGGTGATCGACACCGCCCGCCACGGCCTGGTCAGCCCCGACTTCGTGCGCAACACCGCGCCCGACCGGCTGTCGGCCACGCAGGACGGGCTGCCCATCGCGCTGCGCGATGCCGATCTGTGGTTCGAGACCGCCCCCGGCGTGCCGCAGGGCGCGGCGATGATCCTGCGCACCGACCGTCGGCTGGGCTTTGACCCCGCGCGCGACTGGGATCTGTCGGTCCAGGCGGTGCGCGAACACGGCATGTTCCAGCCCCAGGTGGGCGCGGTCCATTTCACGCTGACCCATGCCACGCCCGAACGCTTCTTCACC
>JACXUX010000362.1 GCA_014763725.1 Rhodobacterales bacterium | reverse complement strand
GCGCCAGGACACCCTTGCAGGCGATGAAGGACTGGCACAATCTGAAGCCGAAGTTGTTCAAGAAAAAGCCATATCACCTTCCGGGAGTGACAGCTAGGGGAAGAAGGGCGCGATCCAGAACACCCGGCCGGTGCGCGGGTCCTGGCTGGAATGGATCGCGGGGCCTGTCCCGCCGCGCCGGCGGATCGCCGCCAGCCAGACCGCCACGGCGCGGTCGAAATAGGGCGAATGTTCATCCACCCGCGCCAGGCCCAGCCGCGCCAGGCCCGGCGCATGTTCCGCCATGTCCTGCGGCCGCCCGCCGCGCTGGGCAAAGGGGATGCCCTCCAGCCAGGCCAGCAGGTGGCGAAAGGGCGCCACCTCGGGCGGGTCGCCCGGCAGGATCAGGAAATTGGCCGCCTGCCGGATCAGCCGCAGCGCATCCTCGGGGTCATGCGCGGCATGGTCGCGCCAGGCCGCCACGGCATGGGCAAGCTGCGCCGGGCTGGGCGGCGCCGGGCTGCCCGCCGCCCCGGTCACCCCATCGCCTCCAGCTCGTCGATGAAGCCTGCGATCATGCTCAGCCCCTTGTCCCAGAAGCCGGGGTCGGTCAGGTCCAGGCCAAAGGGCGCCAGCAGCTCCTTGTGATGGCGCGATCCGCCTGCGGACAGCAGGGCGAAATACTTCTCCTGAAAGCCGGGCATCCCCTCGGCATAGGCGGCGTAAAGCGCATTCACCAGCCCGTCGCCGAAGGCATAGGCATAGACGTAGAAGGGCGAGTGGACGAAATGCGGGATATAGGCCCAGAAGGTTTCATACCCCGGCATGAAGTCGAAGGCATCGCCCAGGGATTCGACCTGAACCGCCATCCACAGCGCATTGATGTCCTCGGGCGTCAGCTCGCCCTGCCGCCGCGCGGCATGCAGCCGGCTTTCGAAGTCATAGAAGGCGATCTGCCGGACCACGGTGTTGATCATGTCCTCGACCTTGCCGGCCAGCAGGGTCTTGCGCTCGGCCGGGGTCGCGGCCTGGTCCAGCAGCCGGCGGAAGGTCAGCATCTCGCCAAAGACGCTGGCGGTCTCGGCCAGGGTCAGCGGGGTCGAGGCCAGCAGCTCGCCCTGGCCCGCCGCCAGCACCTGATGCACGCCATGGCCCAGCTCATGCGCCAGCGTCATCACGTCGCGCGGCTTGCCCAGATAGTTCAGCATCACATAGGGATGCACCGTGGTCACCGTGGGGTGGGCAAAGGCGCCCGGCGCCTTGCCGGGTTTCACCCCCGCGTCGATCCAGCCGCGGTCGAAGAAGGGCCGCGCCAGATCGGCCATGCGCGGGTCGAACCCGGCATAGGCGTCCAGCACCATGGCCTGCGCGGTGGGCCAGTCCACGATCCGCGGCGCCTCGGTCGGCAGAGGGGCGTTGCGGTCCCAGACCTGCAGCCTGTCCAGCCCCATCCAGCGCGCCTTCAGCCGGTAATAGCGGTGGCTCAGCCGCGGATAGGCCGCCACCACCGCATCGCGCAGCGCCTGCACCACCTCGGGCTCGACATGGTTGGACAGATGCCGGCCGTGCTGGGGCGTGGGCATCTTGCGCCAGCGGTCGTGGATCTCCTTCTCCTTGGCCAGGGTGTTGTGGATGCGCGCGAACAGCCGGACCTGCGCGCCGAACACCTGGGCCAAGGCGCGGGCCCCCGCCTCGCGCCGCGCGCGGTCGGTGTCGGTCAGCAGGTTCAGCGTCGCCTCCAGGTTCAGCGGCTCGGGCTCGCCCGCCACGGTGAAGGTCAGCCCCGCCATGGTCTCGTCGAACAGCCGGTTCCAGGCCGCGGCGCCCACCGTCGACTGGTCGTGCAGGAATCGCTCCAGCTCGTCCGACAGCTGGTGCGGGCGCAGCGCGCGCATCCGGTCGAACACCGGCCGGTAGCGCGCCAGATCGGCCTCGGCCGCCAGCAGCGCGGCCAGCCGGTCGTCCTCGATCCGGTTGAACTCCAGGCTGAAGAAGACCAGCGGCGTCGTCGCCTCGGTCACCCGGTCCTGGGCGTCGGCCATGAACTTGGCGCGCGCGCTGT
Source organism: Rhodobacterales bacterium (assembly GCA_014763725.1). GTDB lineage: Bacteria > Pseudomonadota > Alphaproteobacteria > Rhodobacterales > Rhodobacteraceae > JACXUX01. The sequence continues at coordinate 412 of JACXUX010000362.1, read as the reverse complement.
CGGTGGTGTTCTGGTAATAGCGCAGCCCGGCATAGGACATGATCCGCCCGGCCGCGATCTCGATCGCCTCATAGCGGCGCACGCAGTCCAGCAGCGCCCCGGCCTCCAGCGTGGCCAGCCGGCCCTGATAGTCCGCGGCAAAGGCCCCGGCCTCGGTCCGCAGCCAGTCCATGTCGCGCGCGAATTCCGGCGCCTCGGGCGAAGGATAAAGGTCGCTCAGATCCCAGTCCGGCAGCGGCCCCAGGCCCCCCGCCTGGGACACAGCCGCCACCAACTCGGGGTTGCTGCAGGGATACATCGCCCCGCAAATCAGCGGAATCTCGATCTCGGCATCGCGCGGCTGTGCGCCGTCGTTGTCGGGGATGCGCGCGTCGGCGAGGTTGATCGCGATGCGCTCGGGTGTGATCGCGTG
>JACXUX010000361.1 GCA_014763725.1 Rhodobacterales bacterium | reverse complement strand
GCCCCAGCACCGTGGCCGTGCCCAGCGCCCCGCCGCCCGTCTGGCCCACCATCAGGATGACCGTGGCGATCGCCCCGGGCCCCGCGATCAGCGGCGTCGCCAGCGGAAAGACCGAAGGGTCGTGGTCCGGTTCGGCCTGCTGGCCCTGCCGCCGCTGGGTGCGGCGTTCGAACAGCATGTCCAGCGCTGTCAGGAACAGCAGGATCCCCCCCGCGATGCGGAAGGCCGGCATCGAGATGCCGATGAAGCCCAACAGCGCCTCGCCCGCCAGGCCGAACAGCGTCAGGATGCCCGCCGCGATCACGCAGGCGCGCAGCGCCAGCCGACGGCGGTGGGCGGCATCCATGCCCTGGGTCAGCGCGATGAACAGCGGCACCAGACCTGGCGGGTCGATCACCACGAACAGCGTGGCAAAGGCGGTGATCAGAAAGGCGGGCTCCATGCCGAACCCTTGCGCAGGCCGCGGGCGGATGACAAGCGTTTCCCCCCGCGCGCGCTCAGGGCGCCTCGGCCGCTTCGAGCCGTTCCTGCGCGGCGATCCACAGCGCCTCGGCCTTGACCAGGGCCTCCTCGACCTCGGCGAACTTGCGGTTCCAGGTCTCGAGATCGGCGCGGCGGGCGTCCTCATACAGCGCGGGGTCGGCCAGCCGGTCCGACAGTTTCGCGCGCATCTCGCCCAGCTTGTCCAGCCGCTCCTCGCAGCGGCGCACCTCGGCGCGCAGGGCCAGGATCTCGTCGCGGCCCGCCCGGCGCGGCCGGGGGGCGGGTTTCGCAGCCTCTTTCGGCGCCTCGTCGCCCGCCAGCAGCTCGGCGCGATAGGTCTCCAGATCCCGGTCATAGGGCGTGACGGCACCGCCCCTGACCAGCCACAGCCGGTCGGCCACCAGCCCCAGCAGATGCATGTCATGGCTGACCAGCACCACGGCGCCGGTGTATTCGGTCAGCGCCTCGACCAGCGCCTGGCGGCTCTGGATGTCCAGGTGGTTCGTGGGTTCGTCCAGGATCAGCAGATGCGGCGCGTCGATCGTGGCCAACAGCAGGCTCAGCCGCGCCTTCTGCCCGCCCGAGAGCCGCCCCACGGCGGTGTCGGCCTGATCGGCGGTCAGGCCAAAGCCCGCCAGCCGCGCCCGCGCCTTGCCCTGGCCTTCCTCGGGGCGCAGGCGGACCACATGCTGAAGCGGCGTGTCGGTCACCACCAGCTCGTCCACCTGATGCTGGGCGAAATAGCCCACGCGCAGCCGGTTCGACCGGGTCAGCCGCCCCTCGGCCGGGGCCAGCTTGCCCGCCAAGAGCTTGGACAGCGTCGACTTGCCCTGCCCGTTGCGGCCCAGGAGCGCGATGCGGTCGTCCTGGTCGATGCGCAGCGACAGCCGCCGCAGCACGGGCGGCCCGCCATAGCCCACCGCCACCCCGTCCAGGTTCACGATCGGCGGCGCCAGCGGTTCCGGCGCGGGGAAGGTGAAGACCATCTTCCGCGCCTGCTCGGGTGCGGTGATGGGGGTCAGCTTCTCCAGCATCTTGACGCGGCTCTGCGCCTGGGCGGCCTTGGATGCCTTGGCCTTGAAGCGGTCGACGAAGGCCTGCAGATGCGCGCGCCGCGCCTCGACCTTGCGCGCCTCGGCCGCCTGGACGGCGCGCTGTTCGGCCCGCGCCCGGGCGAACTGGTCATAGGGCCCCGACCAGTAGGTCAGCTTGCGGTTCTCCAGATGCAGGATGCCCTGCACGGCCCGGTTCAGCAGGCCGCGGTCGTGGCTGATCACGATCACCGTGTGCGGATAGCGCGCCAGATAGCTTTCCAGCCAGACCGCGCCCTCCAGGTCCAGATAGTTCGTGGGCTCGTCCAGCAACAGCAGGTCCGGCCGCGCGAACAGCACGCCCGCCAGCGCCACCCGCATCCGCCAGCCGCCCGAGAAATCCGAACAGGGCCGCGCCATCTCCTCGGCCGAAAACCCCAGGCCGCGCAGGATCGCCGCCGCCCGCCCCTCGGCCGACCAGGCGTCGATATCGGCCAGCCGGGTCTGCACCTCGGCGATCCGCCCCGGGTCGGTCGCGGTCTCGGCCTCGGCCAGCAGCGCCGCGCGTTCGGTATCGGCCGCCAGCACCGTATCCAGCAGGCTGGTGGCCGAGGCCGGCACCTCCTGCGCCACGCCGCCGATCCGCGCCCGCGGCGGCAGGCTGATCGTGCCGCCCTCCAGCGCCAGCTCGCCCCGGATCAGCCGGAACAGCGTGGTCTTGCCGGTGCCGTTCTGCCCCACCAGGCCCACCTTGTGGCCCGTGGGCACGACGGCCGAGGCCCCCTCGAACAGGGGCCGACCCTCGACCGAATAGGTGATGTCCTCGATCCGCAGCATGGCCGCGGCTTGCCCCGCCGGCCGGGTGCTGTCAACGCCCCTGCCTCTTCCTCTTGACCGAAATACCCCGGGGGGTGAATTCGGCCCCCGGCCGAATTCACCCCCCGGGGTATTT
>JACXUX010000360.1 GCA_014763725.1 Rhodobacterales bacterium | reverse complement strand
GCCCGCCAGCAGGTTCAGCCCCGCCGCCACCAGCGGCAGGTCGGCCACCGGGTTGAAGCTGCGCGACAACGCGGCGAACATCGCCGCATCGGCGGCCTTCAGCACCGCGATCGTCGTCAGCGCCGCCACCAGCGCCGCCCGCAGAACCCGGCCCGCCCGCCCCGGCCCCGCCGCGACCAGCGCCAGCAGGATCGCCGGCAGCTCCAGCGGCAGGGCGGTCAGGGCGGCCCAGGTCATCGCCTCGGGGTGGTAGGGCTGGATCAGCACCAGATGCAGCAGCAGCGCCGCAAGGACGGGCCGCCACGGGCCGGGCGCGGGGGCGGCGGTCATCGACGCGCCCGCCACAGCCAGACCACATCGCGGCCAAAGGACCAGGCCAGCGCCGCGGCGGTCACGGCCACCAGCGCGGGGGCCAGCCCGGCCGCCGCCACCGCCGGCACCTGCAGCGCGATCAGCACCGCGATCTGCAGCACGCAGACCGCCTTGCGCGACAGCCGCGGCGGCAGCGCCCCGCCCAGCCAGGGCAGCCAGAGCCCCGCCGCGGCAAAGACATAGCGCGGCAGGCCCAGCAGCAGCACCGTCGGCCCCGCCGTGCCCGCGGCCCAGGCGTTCAGCGCCAGGATCAGCGCCAGGGCCGCGTCCACTTCCATGTCGAAACGCGCGCCGAAGTCGGAAACCCGCCGCTCGCGCCGGGCCAGCCAGCCGTCGACCCCGTCCAGCGACAGCGCCAGCACCGCCACCGCCAGCAGCCCCCAGGTCGGCGCGGCCCCCGCGGCCAGCGGCGCCAGCAGCGCCGCCGCCAGCCCCATCCGCGCCAGCGTCACCAGATTGCACAGGCCCAGCCCGTCGTGCGGATAGCCCCGCTGCATCAGCCCCAGCGCCAGCGCCGCCCCAGCCGCATGCCCGCACAGCGCCAGCGCCAGCGCCGCGGGCTGCGGCCCGGCCAGCTCCGCGGCCACCACGGGCACCGCTCCCGCCGCCACAAGCGCCGCCAGCCCCAGCCGCGCACGGGGCGTGATCCGCGCCAGCCATCGGGCAGGGCGAGGGGTCAGATCGGGGGCGGGGAGTGCGCGAAACATCCGGATAACATCGGCCCCCCGCAGGGCCTGTCAAGGCGCTTCTGCCGGGGCCGGACCTGTGCGACAGTTGCACCGCACGCGCGCAGATCAGGGGGACCCCGGCCATGCCCGACAGTCGCTATACCGCGCCGGCCCGATTGCTGCACTGGATCATGGCGGCGCTGATCCTGCCCATGATTCCGGCCGGGCTGATCATGGTGCAGCCGGGGCTGGACCGCGGCCTGCAGAACGCGCTGTTCCTGTATCACAAGAACGCGGGCGTGCTGCTGCTGGTACTGGTGGTGGCGCGGCTGGTCTGGCGGCAGATGTCCCCGCCCCCGGCCCCGCCCGCGCATCTGGCGGGCTGGCAGGTGCGGATCGCCGAGGCAACGCACCTCGGGCTCTATGTGCTGCTGATCGTGCTGCCGGTGGCGGGCTATGTCCGCGTGCGCGCCGGCGGCTTTCCGATCGAGAGCCTGGATGCGCTGGGCATCCCCGCGCTGGTGCCGCGGTCCGACACGCTGGCCGATGTGGCCAAGACGGTGCACTACCTGTCGGGCCTGGCCATCGCAGTTCTGGTCGCGATGCATGTGGGCGCCGCCCTGATGCACGGCATCGTCAAGCGCGACGGGGTGTTTTCGCGGATGTGGCCGCCCCTGGGCGGGGGCCCGGCGCCGCGCTGAAGGGCGGGAAATGGTCGGAGCGAGAGGATTCGAACCTCCGACCCCCTGCTCCCGAAGCAGGTGCGCTACCAGACTGCGCTACGCTCCGACCGTGGGGGCGGATTAGACCAGCCGCCCCGCCATTGCAAGGGGCAAGTCAGCCCGCCGCCCGCCCGCCGCGCAGCCGCGCCAGCGGGCCCGTCCGCGGCGTGGCGGGGGTTTCCACCCGGGCATGGGTTTCCAGAACGGGGCGGTTCTGCGACACCGAGGCCCGCCCCTCGCGCAGCACGATGTAGACGCCGCTGGCGATGATGACCGCCGCCCCGATCACCGTGTAGCGGTCGGGCGTCTCGTCGAAGATCAGCGCGCCGAAGACGGCGGCCCACAGGATCTGCGAATACTGCATGGGGGCCACGATCACCGCCTCGGCCTGGCGATAGGCGGCGATCACCAGCCGCATCGCCACCAGACCCAGCACCGCCACCAGCGCCAGCAGGCCCAGATGATCCAGCGGCATCGGCCGGTAGACGAAGGGCAGCACACAGCCCAGCACCACGAAATTCGCCACCATGGGATAGAGCGGCAGCACGACCGACCGTTCCTCGGCCCCGATCTTGCGCACGATGACCGCCCCGAAGGAGGACGTGACCGCCGCCGTCACCGCCGCCAGATGGCCCAGGCCCAGCGCCGTCTCGCCCCCCCCGGGCGCAGCACGATCAGCACGCCGCCCAGCCCCACGACGACCGCCG
>JACXUX010000359.1 GCA_014763725.1 Rhodobacterales bacterium | reverse complement strand
TCGTGCAGGTCGGAACTTACCCGACAAGGAATTTCGCTACCTTAGGACCGTTATAGTTACGGCCGCCGTTTACCGGGGCTTCGATCAAGAGCTTCGCTTTCGCTAACCCCATCAATTAACCTTCCGGCACCGGGCAGGCGTCACACCCTATACGTCCTCTTTCGAGTTTGCAGAGTGCTGTGTTTTTGATAAACAGTCGCAGCGGCCTGGTCACTGCAACCCCCTTCCGCTTCAGGAGCAAGTCCTTACACGTACCGGGGGCGCACCTTCTCCCGAAGTTACGGTGCTATTTTGCCTAGTTCCTTCACCCAAGTTCTCTCAAACGCCTTAGTCTTCTCGACCAATCCACCTGTGTCGGTTTAGGGTACGGACTCTTTATACCTGAAGCTTAGAGGCTTTTCCTGGAAGCAGGGTATCAACCACTTCGTCTCCGTGGAGACTCGTCATCACACCTCAGGATTGATCTTCCGGATTTGCCTGGAAGATCTCCCTACATGCTTAAACCTGGACTACCGTCGCCAGGCTGGCCTAACCTTCTCCGTCCCCCCATCGCAGTATAAAGAGGTAAAGGAATATTAACCTTTTTCCCATCGACTACGCCTTTCGGCCTCGCCTTAGGGACCGACTAACCCTGCGCCGATGAACGTTGCGCAGGAACCCTTGGATTTTCGGCGTGCGGGCTTTTCACCCGCATTATCGTTACTCATGTCAGCATTCGCACTTCTGATACCTCCAGCAGACCTCTCGATCCACCTTCACAGGCTTACAGAACGCTCCTCTACCACACCTTACGGTGTCCGCAGCTTCGGTACTATGCTTAGCCCCGTTAAATCTTCCGCGCAGGCCGACTCGACCAGTGAGCTATTACGCTTTCTTTAAAGGGTGGCTGCTTCTAAGCCAACCTCCTGGCTGTCTATGCCTTCCCACATCGTTTCCCACTGAGCATAGATTTGGGGACCTTAGCTGGCGGTCTGGGTTGTTTCCCTCTCCACGATGGACGTTAGCACCCACCGTGTGTCTCCCATGATTGCACTTCTCGGTATTCGGAGTTTGCAATGGTTTGGTAAGTCGGGATGACCCCCTAGCCATAACAGTGCTCTACCCCCGAGAGTGAGACATGAGGCGCTACCTAAATAGCTTTCGAGGAGAACCAGCTATCTCCGGGCTTGATTAGCCTTTCACTCCTATCCACAGCTCATCCCCGACTTTTTCAACAGGCGTGGGTTCGGGCCTCCAGCACGTGTTACCGCACCTTCACCCTGGCCATGGATAGATCGCTCCGGTTTCGGGTCTACTCCCAGCGACTGAACGCCCTATTCAGACTCGCTTTCGCTACGCCTCCCCTATTCGGTTAAGCTCGCCACTGAGAAGTAAGTCGCTGACCCATTATACAAAAGGTACGCAGTCACCTCCGAAGAGGCTCCCACTGCTTGTACGCATACGGTTTCAGGTTCTATTTCACTCCCCTCGCCGGGGTTCTTTTCGCCTTTCCCTCACGGTACTGGTTCACTATCGGTCGATAAGTAGTATTTAGCCTTGGAGGATGGTCCCCCCATCTTCAGACAGGATTTCACGTGTCCCGCCCTACTTGTTGTGCACCTAGTTCCACATTTGTCTTTCGTGTACGGGGCTATCACCCTCTATCGCTGGCCTTTCCAGACCATTCCACTAGATCAAATGCTAAAGAGCACTGGCTTTTCCCCGTTCGCTCGCCACTACTAAGGGAATCTCGGTTGATTTCTGTTCCTGTGGGTACTTAGATGTTTCAGTTCCCCACGTTCGCTTCCCAAGACCTATGGATTCAGTCAAGGGATGACCCTTGCGGGCCGGGTTTCCCCATTCGGACATCGCCGGATCAAAGCTTGTTGCCAGCTCCCCGACGCTTTTCGCAGGCTGCCACGTCCTTCATCGCCTCTTATCGCCAAGGCATCCACCGTATGCGCTTATTCACTTGACCATATAACCCCAAAGGGTCATACGAGTCACTCGCTGACATGCAACATACCTAAGTATCATCAAGTTGCCTTGATGCTACCTTTGCAATAAACACACAAATTATTAAAGAACACGCTCTTACCGAGCTTGTCTGGCCTTCACCAGAACAAAACACCCATCAGGCGCTTTGTTCTGAGGAAGTGGTGGAGCCAAGGAGGATCGAACTCCTGACCTCCTGCGTGCAAGGCAGGCGCTCTCCCAGCTGAGCTATGGCCCCGAACATGGTGGGTCTGGGTGGACTCGAACCACCGACCTCACCCTTATCAGGGGTGCGCTCTAACCACCTGAGCTACAGACCCGAGCTCGTGCGTGATTAGATAGTTTGTGTGGGGGCTTGTGCGATTGCGCCGGTGGATACTCGAAAGGAGGTGATCCAGCCGCAGGTTCCCCTACGGCTACCTTGTTACGACTTCACCCCAGTCATCGGCCACACCGTGGCAAGCGCCCTCCCGAAGGTTAAGCTACCTGCTTCTGGTGCAACAAACTCCC
>JACXUX010000358.1 GCA_014763725.1 Rhodobacterales bacterium | reverse complement strand
CCCACAGATAGCCCGCAGGCGCCACCCGCACCCCCCAGGCCGCCGCCGCCGCCAGAAAGGCCGCCACCTGCACCAGCCCCACCAGGGTCGAGGCGATCAGCCGCGCCGTCAGCAGCCACCAGCGCGGCAGCGGCGCGGTCAGCAGCAGGCGCATGGACCCCATCTCGCGGTCGTAGACCAGGCTCAGCGACGACTGCATCCCGTTGAACAGCAGGATCATCCCGCACAGACCGGGGACGATGTAGACCTCATAGGTGATATAGGTCTGATAGGGCGGGATGATCGACAGCCCCCGCGCGGCGCGGAAGCCCGCGGCAAAGACCACCAGCCAGACCAGCGGCCGCACCAGCGCCGCGATCAGCCGCCCGCGCTGGCTGACGAAGTGCAGCGCCTCGCGGTGCAGGATCGCGCCCAGCGCGGTGACCCAGATCATGCCGCGGCCCCCGTCAGCGCCAGGAAGGTCTCGGCCAGCGGCCGGTCCTGCGCGATCGCCCCGGCCTGCCCGTCGGCCAGAACCCGGCCGCGGTGCAGCACGACCAGCCGGTCGGCGGGGCGCAGCTCGTCCACCAGATGGGTGGCCCACAGCACGCTCAGCCCCCGTTCGGTGGCCAGATCGTGGACATGGGCGGTGATCGCGGCGCGGGCGGCGGCATCCAGCCCGACGGTGGGTTCGTCCAGCAACAGCACCTGCGGGTCATGGACCAGGGCGCGCGCGATCTCGGCCCGGCGGCGGTGGCCGCCGTTCAGCTGGCGCGCGGGTTCGCCCGCGCGTTCGGCCATGCCCAGCCGGTCCAGCGCGGCGGCCACCCGCAGCTCGGCCCGCCGCCCCGACAGGCCGTGCAGCGCCGCGAAATACAGCAGGTTGCGCCGCACCGTCAGGTCCAGGTCCAGCGTGGGCTGCTGGAACACCACCCCCAGCCGCGCCAGCGCCGCGCGCGGGCCATAGGCGTGGCTGATGCCCTGAACCTGCAACCCGCCCACGGCGCGCCCCCCCTATTCGATGGTGATGTCCAGCCGCTGGCTGTCGCCCGTCGACCCCGGCACGCGCAGCGCATAGCGCCCCGGCTTGATGGCGATGAAGCCGATCTCCATTTCGCCCGCCTCGTCGAATTCGATCGAATCAAGGCCCAGGGGGCGGATTTCCAGTCCCTCGACCACGATCTCGTCGATCCAGATCGCGCGGAAGAACTCGGATCCCGTCAGCGCCAGTTCCTGGCTGCCGTCGCCCTGGATCTCGAATTCGTAGTAGGTGCCGGACTTCAGCACCCAGGGTTCCGCCGTCAGCGGCGCGCCGGCCGACAGGGTGATCGGCGGCAGATCGGCCTTGTTGCCCGCGGACAACAGGCCCGCCAGCCCCAGGTCGGGGCCGTCGTCGTCGCCATCGGCCAGGGCCGCGCCGGGCAGGGACAGGGCCAGGATCAGGGCCAGGATCAGGGCCAGGATCAGGGCCAGGATCAGGGCCAGGATCAGGGCCTGGGTCGGGATGGGGGGATGGGCATGTCACGCTCCGCTTCTGAAGGATGGGGTCAGCCGCCGGTGGGGCGCATCGCGGCGCCCCAGGGGAAGCGGCCGACCTTGATGGACTTGATCGCCTTGCGCGCGGGCACGTCGATCACCGTCACGTCGCCCGACACGCCATTGGTGGTGAACAGCTGGCTGTGGTCGGGCGAGAACGCCATGTGCCAGACCCGGCGGCCGACCAGGATGTAGTCCTCGACCTGATAGGTTTCAGCATTGACCACGGCGACATGGTTCGACGGGCCCAGCGCCACGAAGACGGTCTTTTCGTCGGGGGTGAATTCGAACCCCACGGGCTGGATCAGGTCGCGGTTCACGCCGGCGATCTCGAACCCGATCTTCGCCTTTCCGGTCTGGGTCGCCACGTCGAACACGCTGACCGTGCCGCCGATCTCGGCCGAGACCCACAGCTCGTTCGTGCCGGTCGTGAATTCGGCATGGCGCGGGCGGCTGTCGACCAGGGTATTGGCGAACAGCGTGTTGGTCGCGGTGTCGATCCAGTGCGCCATGTTCGTGGTTTCCGAGGTGGTGATGGCGATCCGCCCGTCGGGCGACACGGCCATGCCTTCGGGCTCGATCCCCACGTTGATCTGGGCCACCACGGTGCGGGTCTGGGTGTCGACGACGGTGGTGACCGCGTCATCCTCGTTCGCGATGTAGAGATGGCGGTCGTCGGGATGCAGCACGAACTGTTCGGGATCCTCGCCCGAGGGCAGGTCGTGCAGGATCTGCCCCGTCGCCGGGTCCATCACCTGGACCGTGTCGCTGTCGCTGGCGCAGATGTAGACGCGGCTGAAGTCGCGGGAAAAGGTGATCCCGCGCGGTCGTTCGCCGGTGGGGATGGTGCGCGTCACGTCCAGCGTGGCGATGTCGATCACGCTGATCGTGTCGTCCTTTTCGTTGGTCACCCAGATCTCGGCCGCCGCGGCGGGCAGGGCGGGGATCAGCGCAAGCGCCGCGGCCAGGGGC
>JACXUX010000357.1 GCA_014763725.1 Rhodobacterales bacterium | reverse complement strand
CCGCCCCCTCGGCCGCGCCGCCCCCGGGCAGGTCTACAGCGGGCGCATCTTCAGCTTGGTGATCCGGTTCTCGCGCCGCTGCACGACCTCGAAACGGAAGCCGTGGAAGCTGAAGACCTGCCCCTCGTTGGGGATGGTCTGCGCCTCGTGGATGACCAGGCCCGCGATCGTGTTGGCCTCGTCGTCGGGCAGGTCCCATTCGGTGGCGCGGTTCAGGTCGCGGATGGTCATCGAGCCTTCGACGATCCAGTCGCCGCCATCGGTCCGCTTCAGCCCCGCGTCATAGGCCACGTCGAATTCGTCGACGATGTCGCCCACGATCTCTTCCAGGATGTCTTCCAGCGTGATCAGCCCGCGCAGCGCGCCGTATTCGTCGACGACCAGCGCGAAATGCGTCCGCCGCTTCAGGAACTGGCGCATCTGTTCGTCCAGCGGCGTGGTTTCCGGCACGAAATAGGGCTTCATCGCGATCTTCAGCACGTCCAGATCGGCCAGGCCCGTCTCCTCGCCCTGGGGCTGGGCGCGGCGCAGGCGGTCGACCTCGCGCAGCAGATCCTTGGCATGCAGCACGCCCAGGATGTTCTCGACCTCGCCGCGCCAGACGGGCAGGCGGGTGTGGGGCGAATTCAGGCATTGCGTCAGGATCGCATCGGGCGGCGCGTCGGCGTCGATCATCTCGATCTGGCTGCGGTGGCGCATCACCTCCTCGACCGTGCGGTCGTCCAGGTCCAGCGCGCCCAGCAGCCGGTCGCGGTGTTCCTTCTCGACCGAGCCTTCGCTGCGCCCCAGCGCCAGGGCGCCCGCGATCTCTTCCTTGACGGCCAGCACGTCGGCCTCGGGGTCGGTGCGCACGCCCATCAGCCGCAGCATGCCGCGCACCAGCGCGCGCACGACCATGACGACGGGCGCAAAGACCACGATCAGCAGCCGGATGAAGGGCGCCACGCGCGAGGCCACGGGTTCGGGATTGGTGATGGCATAGGTCTTGGGCAGCACCTCGCCAAAGACCAGGACCAGCACCGTCATCCCCAGCGTGGCCAGCGCCACGCCCCCGTCGCCGAACAGCCGCGTCAGCAGTGCGGTGGCCAGCGACGCCGACAGGATGTTGACAACATTGTTGCCCAGCAGGATCGCGCCGATCATGCGTTCGCTGTCCTCGGTCACCTGCAGCGCGACGGCCGCCCCGCGCGACCCCTTGTCGGCCTGGGCGCGCAGCTTGCCGCGCGAACTGGCCGTCAGCGCGGTTTCCGAGCCGGAGAAGAAGGACGACAGCAGCAGCAGCCCCAGGATGGCGGCCGCGGTCAGCCAGAAGGCGGTGTCAAGCATCGGTTCCTCGGTCAGGGGCCATGTCCTCGGCCAGCGGATGGTGCGTCAGGACCAGATCGCGCAGGCGTTCGTCAAGCACATGGGTGTAGATTTCGGTGGTGCCCAGGTCGGCGTGGCCCAGCAGCGTCTGGATCGCCCGCAGATCGGCCCCGCCTTCCAGCAGGTGGGTGGCAAAGGCGTGCCGCAGGACATGCGGGCTGACGCGGGCCGGGTCAAGGCCCGCCACCAGCGCCCAGCGCTTGATCAGCCCGTGCATCTGCTGGCGCGTCAGATGGCCTGCCTGCGCGGTCGAGGGGAACAGGAACCGCGACGCCGCCGCGCCGCGGGGGCGCGCGGCCTCGGCCGCATCGCGCGCGGCCAGCCATTCGGCCAGCGCCGTGCGCGCGGGCGCCGACAGCGGCACCAGCCGTTCGCGCCCGCCCTTGCCGCGCACCAGGATCATCCGCGGATCGCCCCGCACCGCGGCCACGGGCAGCGCGACCAGCTCGCTGACCCTCAGTCCCGTGGCGTAGAGCAGCTCGATCAGGCAACGGTCGCGCAGCGGGTCGGGCCCGGTCGCGGTGGCGGCGATCAGGCCCTCGACCTCCCCGCGGGTCAGCGTGGCGGGCAGCCGCGCCAGCCGCCCCGGGCCGCGGATCGGCAGCGCGGGGTTGTCGGGGCGCCAGCCTTCGTCATGGGCAAAGCGGTAAAGCTGGCGGATCGCCGACAGCCGCCGCGCGCGGGTGGCGCGCGACAGGCCCGCGGCCTCGCACCCGATCAGATAGGCGTCGATGTCGTCGCGCGTGGCACTGGCAAAGTCGCGGTCGCGCGCGGCCAGCCAGCCCGCCAGGTCCAGCAGGTCGCGGCCATAGGCGTCCTGGGTGTTGCGCGCGGCATCGCGGTCGGCGGCGATGGCGTCCAGAAAGGCGGCGATCCAGCGCTGCATCGCCCTAGCCCCGCCGTTCCAGCAGCATCAGCTCCAGCGCCAGGCGGCGGGCAGGCGCGTCCAGCCCCAGCAGGCGCAGCGCCGACAGACCCTGCGTCACGCCCATCGGATCGCCCTGCAGGCCCGCCGTCACGCGGTCCAGCGCCTGCAGCACCGCCTCGCCCAGGCGGGCCTGCAGGGCGATCCGATGGGCGTGACGCAGGGTCTGTCGGCGCTGCGCCTGCTGGGGCTGGACGCGCCTG
>JACXUX010000356.1 GCA_014763725.1 Rhodobacterales bacterium | reverse complement strand
CGTAACCCTTCGGCGGGGGCCGTCTGACGGGGCGCTGGAGGCGATGATAAGTCCGACCTTATGGTCGACCTTACGTTCACACCCCAGATCGAGATCCTGTCCGCCGAGGACGCGCCGCGGCGGCGGCACTGGAGCGATGCGGACAAGATCCGGGTGGTCGAGGAAAGCCATCGGGGACATAGGCAGGTCTCCGCGACGGCGCGGCGGCATGGTATCTCCCGTTCGCTGCTGACCGTCTGGCGGCGACAGTATCGGAACGGCGAACTCGCAATCGCAAGCGGCCCTGCCTTCGTGCCGGTGAAGATGGCGCCGGACATTGATGCCCAGTCGCCGCGGCAGCCGGCCCCCGCCGTCCAGCTCGAGATCGTTCTGCGGAACGGACGGCGCCTGCTCGTGTCCTCGTCGGTGGACCCGGACGCATTGGCCCGGCTGCTGTCGATCCTGGAGGGCAAATGATCGCCTTCCCGGCGGGGGTGCGCGTGTGGATCGCAGGCGGGGTGACCGACATGCGGCGCGGGATGAACACGCTGGCGCTGACGGTCCAGCAGGGGTTGGGGCGCGATCCGCATGCCGGAGAGATCTTCTGCTTTCGCGGCCGCAAGGGCGACCTGGTCAAGCTGCTTTGGCACGACGGCGTCGGCATGTCGCTCTATACCAAGCGGCTGGAGGCCGGGAAGTTCATCTGGCCGAGCAGCGGCACCGGCGAGGCTGTGCAGATCTCGGCGGCGCAACTCGGCTATCTTCTGGAAGGGATAGACTGGCGCAATCCGCGGTGGACACAACGTCCGACAAAGGCGGGATAATAGTTCGCGAAAGCCCATATTTTGTTGGGTGTTCCATCCGTTCAGGGTATGCTTCGGGCATGTCCGATACCGCCTCCGAGATTGCCCGACTGCGCGCCGCTCTCGCGGCGTCGGAGGCCCGTGCCGCGGTCGCCGAGAGCGAGCTGGCGCAGGCCCGGGCGGTGGTCTCCACCTCGGAAGCGATGATCAAGCACCTCAAGCTGGAGATCGCCAAGCTCCGGCGCGACCACTACGGCCACAGCGCCGAACGCCGTGCCCGCCTGATCGACCAGATGGAGATGCAACTCGAGGAACTCGAGGCTGCCGCCACCGAGGACGAGATTGCCGACGGGAAGGCGACGACCACGACGGTCGCCGGGTTCGAACGCCGCCGCCCGGCACGCAAGCCGTTCCCGGATCACCTGCCGCGTGAGCGGGTGGTGATCGAGGCACCGACGGCCTGTTCCTGCTGTGGCTCGGACCGTATCGTGAAGATGGGTGAGGACATTACCGAGACGCTCGAGGTCATCCCCCGGCAGTGGAAGGTGATCCAGACGGTGCGTGAGAAGTTCACCTGCCGGGCCTGCGAGAAGCTCAGCCAGCCGCCAGCGCCCTTCCATCCCACGCCGCGGGGATGGGCTGGGCCGAACCTGCTGGCGATGGTTCTGTTCGAGAAGTTCGGTCAGCATCAGCCGCTCAACCGGCAGGCAGAGCGCTATGCAAAGGAAGGCGTCGATCTCAGCCTCTCGACGCTGGCCGACCAGGTCGGGGCCTGCACCGCAGCTCTGGCACCGATCCATGCCCTGATCCGGAACCATGTTCTGGCGGCCGAGCGCCTCCACGGCGACGACACAACGGTCCCCCTCCTCGCGAAGGGAGGGACGCAGACAGCGCGGCTCTGGACCTATGTCCGCGACGACCGGCCCTTTGGCGGCGGCGCGCCACCGGCCGCGCTGTTCCACTTCTCGCGCGACAGGGAGATGGCGCATCCGAACCGGCATCTTGCGGGGTGGCAGGGCGTTCTCCAGGCCGATGCCTATGGTGGCTACAACGACCTCTATCGCGGTGATCGTGATCCGGGGCCCGTGCTGAGCGCCCTGTGCTGGAGCCATGCCCGACGGAAGTTCTTCGAGCTTGCCGACATCAAGGAAAATGCCCGCCGGAAGAAGCCTGCGCACGACATATCGCCTGTCGCGCTGGAAGCCGTGAAGAAGATCGACGCCATCTTCGACATCGAGCGCCAGATCAACGGTCTGGACATCGCCAGCCGGCTCGACGCCCGGCACCGGCTGGTCCGCCCCCTGGTCGAGGAGCTGCACGACTGGATGCGGGCCGAACAGGGAACCATGTCGAAGCACAACCCCGTCGCCAAGGCGATCGCCTACATGTTCAAGAAGAACCGATGGGACGCCTTCACGCTCTTCCTCGAGGATGGGCGCATCTGCCTGACAAACAACGCGGCCGAGCGCGCACTGCGCGGTATCGCACTGGGACGGAAGTCCTGGCTCTTCGCTGGATCCGAGCGCGGCGGAGACCGCGCTGCCTTCATGTATTCTCTGATCGTCACGGCCAAGATGAACGACATCGACCCACAGGCTTGGCTCGCCGACGTCCTTGCCAAGCTCCCCAACACAACGGCTTCACGCGTGCAGGACCTTCTGCCGTGGACGTGGCAGCCATCGGAGCGCCAACTCGCTGCATGACCGCGGCCTACGCCGGATGCTTAC
>JACXUX010000001.1 GCA_014763725.1 Rhodobacterales bacterium | reverse complement strand
GTTTCGGGGCGGCGATCCTGTTCGGCGGGGCGGGGGCGCTCGGGCCGGCGCTGCAGTCGGTGGGCGTGTCGCAGGGCTACTACCTGTTCTATGCCGCCCCCTATGTGCTGACGCTGGGCGTGATGATCGCCACCGCGCGGCCGCATCAGGCGCTGGCCGGCGCCCCCGGCGAATTGAGCATCACCGAGTGACCGGAGCCCGACCCGTGACCACTGTCCCGTCCACCCCCTATGCCTGGCCCTGGAACGGCGACCTGCGGCCCGAAAACACCGCGCTGATCATCATCGACATGCAGACCGATTTCTGCGGCCCGGGCGGCTATGTCGACCGCATGGGCTATGACCTGTCGCTGACCCGGGCGCCGATCGAGCCGATCCGCGCGGTGCTGGCCGCGATGCGGGCGCGGGGCTACCACGTCATCCACACCCGCGAAGGCCACCGGCCCGACCTGGCCGACCTGCCCGCGAACAAGCGCTGGCGATCGCAGCAGATCGGCGCGGGCATCGGCGATGCCGGCCCCTGCGGGCGCATCCTGGTGCGGGGCGAACCGGGCTGGGACATCATTCCGGAACTGGCCCCCCTGCCGGGCGAGCCGATCATCGACAAGCCGGGCAGGGCGTCGTTCTGCGCCACGGATCTGGAGCTGATCCTGCGCACCCGCGGCATCGACAACCTGATCCTGACCGGGATCACCACCGATGTCTGCGTGTCCACCACCATGCGCGAGGCGAACGACCGCGGCTTCGAATGCCTGATCCTGTCGGATTGCTGCGGCGCGACCGACCCGGGCAACCATGCCGCCGCGATCAGGATGGTCACGATGCAGGGCGGCGTCTTTGGCGCGGTGTCCGACAGCCTCCGCCTGATCGGGGCGCTGCCATGACGGAGATCGGCGCCGACCCGACGCCCCCGCCATCATCGACTGGCGCGCCGAACGGGCGCGGCTGGCCGCCTTCATGGACCGCATGCCCTTTGCCGTGCCGCTGGACCGGCCCGTGGCCACGCTGGCCGCCGGCGAACGGCAGAAGCTGGAGATCCTGAAGCAGCTGTATCTGGGCCGCCGCTTCCTGATCCTGGACGAACCGACCAGCGTGCTGACCCCGGATGAGGCGGATGAGATCCTGGGCCATGTCCGCGGCCTGTGCACGGCGGGCGCCATCACCGTGCTGATGATCAGCCACAAGTTCCGCGAGGTGACCGCCTTTGCCGATGAGGTCAGCGTGCTGCGCCGCGGCCGGCTGGCGGGCACGGGGCGGGTGGCCGACCTGACCCATCGCGACCTGGCGCGGATGATGATCGGGGCCGAGGCCGCCCCCGCCCCCGCGCCCCGCGACGGCACGCCCGGCGCCGTGGTGCTGGACATGGCGGGCGTGCGGGCGCGCGACCGGTCGGGGCTGAAGTCGGTCGAGATCGCGGGCCTGACCGTCCGCGCGGGCGAGGTTGTGGGCATCGCCGGCGTGTCCGGCAACGGCCAGGTCGAGCTGATGGAGCTGCTGACCGGCCAGCGCCCGGTCGAGGCGGGCGAGATCCGCGTCAAGGGCACCCCCTGGCGCGCCACCCGGGCCGAGGCGCAGCGCCACGCCGTCCGCTATCTGCCCGAAGAGCCGCTGCGCAACGCCTGCGCCCCCCGCATGTCGGTGGCCGAGAACATCGCCTTCCGCAGTTTCGACCGCAGGGGCGCGGGGTGGCGGTTCTGGCTGTCGCGCGCCGACATGCGCGCGATGGCGGCCGATCTGGTGGCGGCGTTCAAGGTCAGGACCGCCTCGCTGGAGGCGCCGATCGCCGCCCTGTCGGGCGGCAATGTCCAGCGCGCGGTGCTGGCGCGCGAACTGACGGGCGAGGTGGACCTGCTGGTCATCTCGAATCCCTGTTTCGGGCTGGATTTTCCGCCGTGGCCGAGATCCGGGCGCGGATCATCCAGGCCCGCAACCGCGGCGCCGCCGTGCTGCTGATCGGCGAGGACCTGGACGAGGTGATGGACCTGTCCGACCGCATCCTGGTGATGTCCGAGGGGCGCATCACCCACGAAACCGGCCGCCACGGCCGACATCGCCACCATCGGCCATCACATGGCGGGGCACGCATGATCACGGTTCCGGGCGCGCTGCCCTTTCCCTTTGCCTTCGACCCCGCCGCGACCGCGCTGATCGTGATCGACATGCAGCGCGACTTCATCGAGCCGGGCGGCTTTGGCGCCAGCCTGGGCAACGATGTCACGCGGCTGCAGGCCATCGTGCCCACGGTGGCGCGGCTGATCGCGGGGGCGCGGGCGGCGGGGCTGCCGGTGATCCATACCCGCGAATGCCACCGCCCCGACCTGTCGGACTGCCCGCCCGCCAAACGGCTGCGCGGCGCGCCCAGCCTGCGGATCGGCGATGCGGGGCCCATGGGGCGGGTGCTGATCGCGGGCGAGCCGGGGGCGGCGATCCTGCCCGACCTGGCCCCCGCCCCGGGCGAGCTGGTGCTGGACAAGCCGGGCAAGGGCGCCTTTTACGCCACCCCGCTGGGGGACCATCTGGCCGCCCGTGGCATTCGCAGCCTGATCCTGGCCGGCGTCACGACCGAGGTCTGCGTCCAGACCACCATGCGCGAGGCGAACGACCGCGGTTTCGACTGCCTGCTGGTCGAGGATGCGACCGACAGCTATTTCCCCGAATTCAAGGCCGCCACGCTGGCCATGATCCGCGCCCAGGGCGCGATCGTGGGCTGGACAGCGACCACGGATCAGCTGCTGGGGGCGCTGGATTTCTGATCCCCGCCACATCGCCCGGCTGCTGCCCGACTGGGCGGCGCTGCCGTTCCAGCCCTTTCGCCCGGGGGTCGAGATCTGCCCGCTCCGGCCCGGGGAACCGGCGGTGGCGCTGTTGCGCTATGCGCCGGGGGCCAGCGTGCCGCGCCACCGGCACATGGGGCTGGAAACGATCCTGGTGCTGGCGGGGGCGCAGACCGACGAATACGGCCATTACCCCACCGGGTCGCTGGTGATGAACCCCGCCGGGTCGGAACATTCCGTCTGGTCCGATCCGGGCTGTGTGGTGCTGATCCAGTGGGAACGTCCCGTGCAGATGCTGGACGATCAGGCATAGCGGGCCGCCAGCGCGCGCGCCAACTGATCGGCGAACTTGGCGGCGGCCACCGGCAGGGTGCGCCCCCGCAGCTGGCCCAGCACCAGCTGGGCGGGGCGGATGTCGCGCCCGTCGACCGGCCGCCAGACCAGCCCGCCCTGGTCGGGCGGGGGCAGGCCGATCGGCACCTGGAACGTGACCATCCGTTCGTAATCCGGATAGCGGCGCAGGAATTCGAAACTGTCCGATTCGATCGCCGGGATCAGCGCGAACGAGGCCCGCGCCAGCGCCTGATCCAGCAGATGCCGCACGCCATAGCCCGCCGTGGGCAGCGCCACCGGATACGCCTGACAGTCGCACAGCCGCAGCACCGGGCGCTGGGCCAGCGGATGGCCCGCCGCCATCACCGCGCAGACCGGCTGGGGCACCGCCATTACCGTGGCGAAGGCGGAAAACCGCACCGGCTCCAGCACCAGGGCGATATCGGCCGAATGGTCGGCCAGCGCCTGTTCGGCCGCGTCGCGGTCGCGCAGATGCACGCTGAAGGTCACCGCGGGATGTTCGGCGCGATACCGCGCGATCTGTTCGGGCAGGAAATAGGGCAGCAGCGCCTGGGAACAGGCGATCGCGACATGGCCGCGCCGTTCCCCCGCCAGATCGGCGATCTGGGACTTGACCCGTTCCAGATCGGCCATCTGGCTGTGGATGTGGTGGATCATCAGCTCGCCCGCCGTCGACAGCCGCACCCCGCGCGGCAGCCGTTCGAACAGCTGGACGCCCAGTTCGTCCTCCATCGCCAGCAGGCGACGGTTCAGCGCGGTCGAGGTGATGGCCAGCGTCTCGGCCGCCTTGCGGATCGACCCGGTGCGGGCGATCGCGTCCAGGTAACGCAGGTTCAGGGTGCGCTTCATGGCACCGCCGCGTCAGGGTCGGCCCATGCTGGCCGCGGGTCGGGCGATGTCAAGCGAAAGGGGGCGGACTGGCAGGGGCAGCAGGGCTCGAACCCGCGACCTACGGTTTTGGAGACCGTCGCTCTACCAACTGAGCTATACCCCTGCGGGGTCCGTGGGCCGCGTCCTAGGGCAGGGCGGGGCGGAAATCAAGCGCCATCTCGCAGCGCATCCAGCAGCCCCTGCAGATGCGGCCACAACCGCCCGTCCAACAGCGCGGCCAGCTGCGTGTCATGCCCGCGCAGGCCGGTGTCGATGACGCGCAGCGCGGCGCCCGTGGCCTGCGCCCGCGCGGCGGCCACGGTCGGCGCACGCGGGCCGATGATGCGGTCGGCGGGCCCGTGCAGCATCACGCAGGGCGGCTGGCCGGGCGCGATGCGCCAGGGCTGGACCATGGCCGCGGCGGTGGCCAGCACGGCATCGGGGCGGGACAGGGGGGCCCAGCCCTCGGGCGGAAAGACCAGCGACAGCGCCGCGATCCCGCCCGCCGAATGGCCCAGCGCCAGCACCGGCCGCCCGGCGGTGGCGGGGGCGGCTGCGCCCGTGCGCAGCGCCGCGACGGCCGCGCCCGCATCCTGGACCGCCGCCAGAAAGGCCGCCCCGCAGAGCAGGGGCGACACCCCCGCCGCCGCCGCCCCGCGCGCCGCCATGCGCCGGATCGCGGCGTGCCGGTCGGGGTCAAAGGCCTCCAGCGGTGTGGCCAGGCGATAGTCGGCCACCGCCAGCGCCCAGCCCTGCCGCAGCAGCGGCGGGGCCAGCCGGGCGGCGGTCCCGCCCTCGCGCCCGCCGCGGCGGAACCCGCCGCCATGCAGATACAGCACGCTGCCCTGCACGGCCCCGGGCGGCAGATACAGGTCCATCGCCTGCCCCGGGACATGGGCAAAGGCGGCGACCGTCGGGGTCATGCGGCACCGGGCGGGGTGGGGGCGGGATCTGGCGGCATGACGGGGCGTCCGAGGCGGCTGCGGCCGGGCGCCAGGCCCGGTGCGTCCGGGGCATAGCACGGGTGCGGGGCCAGGGAAACGGCAAGGGCCGCCCCCGGGGGGGCGGCCCGATGTCCGGCCGTGCCGGCCGATCAGTTCAGGATCGCGCGGATCTGCTGGCCGCGGTCGTTGTCCTCGCCCGCGTGCAGCGCCATCTGCAGCGCCAGGATCTGGTCGGTGGTCAGGTTGCCCAGGTCGGCCCCCTTGACCAGCGACTGGATTTCCATCTGCTGCAGCGGGGTCAGTTCGTCCGCCGCGGTCATGGCCGAGGCGGTGGTGGCCAGGGCGGCCAGCGCGGCGGCGGTCAGGGCGATCATCTTCATGGCAGGTCCTTTCGGTTCCGGGTCACGGCACCACGCCGCGTCCTCTGACCGGGAACATGGGGCCCCTGGCCAGAGAATTGAAATCACGAGGCAATCCCGCCCGTTCACCCGAACGTGGCCGGCCGCGACCGACGGGGGGCCTTGTGGCGGGCAGACCCAGGTTCAGGCGAGGATCTTCGACACGACGCCGGCGCCGACGGTGCGGCCGCCTTCGCGGATGGCGAAGCGCAGCTTTTCTTCCATCGCGATCGGGGCGATCAGCTCGACCTCGAACTTCAGGTTGTCGCCCGGCATCACCATCTCGGTGCCCGCGGGCAGCTTCACCGTGCCGGTCACGTCCGTGGTGCGGAAGTAGAACTGCGGGCGGTAGTTGGCGAAGAACGGCGTGTGGCGGCCGCCTTCCTCCTTGGTCAGGATATAGGCCTCGGCCTCGAACTTGGTGTGCGGCTTCACCGAGCCGGGCTTGCACAGCACCTGGCCCCGCTCCACCCCGTCACGGTCGATCCCGCGCAAGAGCGCGCCGATGTTGTCGCCGGCCTCGCCGCGGTCGAGCAGCTTGCGGAACATCTCGACCCCCGTGCAGACCGACTTGCGGGTGTCGCGGATGCCCACGATCTCGACCTCGTCGCCCACGTTGATCACGCCGCGCTCGACCCGGCCCGTCACCACCGTGCCGCGGCCCGAGATCGAGAACACGTCCTCGATCGGCATCAGGAACGGCTGGTCGACCGCCCGCGCCGGCGTCGGGATGTATTCGTCCACCGCCGTAGGGAATGCCGACCTGACGGCCCAGCAGGATGTGTTCGCGCGTCTGCGGCATCGGGCCGTCGGACGAGGCCACGACCAGGATCGCGCCGTCCATCTGCGCCGCACCCGTGATCATGTTCTTCACATAGTCGGCGTGGCCGGGGCAGTCGACGTGCGCGTAGTGGCGCGCCTCGGTCTCATACTCCACATGCGCGGTCGAGATCGTGATCCCGCGCGCCCGCTCTTCCGGCGCGCCGTCGATCTGGTCATAGGCCCGGAATTCGCCGAAATACTTCGTGATCGCCGCCGTCAGCGTCGTCTTGCCGTGGTCGACGTGACCGATCGTCCCGATGTTGACGTGCGGTTTCGTCCGTTCAAACTTTGCCTTTGCCATCGTGGCAGCTCCTCATGTCGGTCGGCGGGGCGGGGTGCGCCCCCGGATGGGGTCGGGTGCGGCCGGGTCGGGCCGCACCCCGCGTGATCACGCATATTTCTTCTGGATCTCGTCAGAGATGTTCTGCGGGACGGCGTCGTAATGGTCGAACAGCATCGTGAACACCGCCCGGCCCGAGGACATCGAGCGCAGGTTGTTGATGTAGCCGAACATGTTGGCCAGCGGCACCATGGCGGTGATGACGTTCGCGTTGCCGCGGCTGTCCTGGCCCTGCACCATGCCGCGACGGCTGGTCAGGTCACCGATGATGGACCCGGTGTATTCCTCGGGCGTCACCACCTCGACCTTCATGATCGGTTCCAGCAGCTTGGCGCCGGCCTTCTTGAGGCCGTCGCGCATGGCGGCCCGCGACGCGATCTCGAACGCCAGCACCGACGAGTCGACATCGTGGAAGGCGCCGTCGATCAGCGCGACCTTGAAGTCGATCACCGGGAAGCCGGCCAGCGGACCCGAATCCATCACCGACTTGATGCCCTTTTCGACACCCGGGATGTATTCCTTGGGAACCGCACCACCCACGATCTTGGATTCGAAGCTGTAGCCCTCGCCCGGTTCGGTGGGGGTGATCACCAGCTTGACGCGGGCGAACTGGCCCGTGCCGCCGGTCTGCTTCTTGTGGGTGTAGTCGATCTCGGCCTCGCGGCTGATCGTTTCACGGTAGGCCACCTGCGGGGCGCCGATGTTCGCCTCGACCTTGAACTCGCGACGCATCCGGTCGACGAGGATTTCCAGGTGAAGTTCGCCCATGCCCTTCATGATGGTCTGGCCCGATTCCAGATCGGTCTCGACACGGAAGGACGGATCCTCGGCCGCCAGGCGCGCCAGGGCAAGGCCCATCTTCTCCTGGTCGTTCTTGGACTTGGGCTCGACCGCGATCTCGATCACCGGCTCGGGGAAGGTCATGGTTTCCAGAACCACCGGCTTGGCGGGGTCGCACAGCGTGTCGCCCGTGGTGGTTTCCTTCAGACCCGCCAGCGCGATGATGTCGCCCGCGAAGGCTTCTTCGATTTCCTCGCGGTTGATGGCGTGCATCATCATCATGCGGCCGACACGCTCGCGCTTGCCCTTGGTCGCGTTCAACATCTGGTCGCCCTTCTTGAGCGTGCCCGAATAGATGCGCGTGAAGGTCAGCGAGCCGACGAACGGGTCGTTCATGATCTTGAACGCCAGCGCCGAGAAGGGTTCCGCGTCATCGGGCTTGCGCTCGATGTTGCGGGTCTCGGTCTCGTCGCCGGGGGCAAAGCCCAGGTAGGGCGGCACGTCCAGCGGGCTGGGCAGATAGTCGACCACGGCGTTCAGCATCGGCTGCACGCCCTTGTTCTTGAACGACGAACCGGCCAGGACGGGGACGAAGCTCATGCTCAGGCAGCCCTTGCGGATCAGCTTGCGCAGCGTGTCCGTGTCGGGTTCGTTGCCCTCGAGATAGGCTTCCATCGCGGCGTCGTCCATTTCGACGGCCAGCTCGATCATCTTGCCGCGCCATTCCTCGGCCAGACCCTGCAGATCCTCGCGGATCGGCTGACGCACCCAGGACGCGCCCAGGTCTTCGCCCTGATACACCCATTCTTCCATGGTGATCAGGTCGATGATGCCTTCCAGCTTGTCTTCGGCGCCGATGGGCAGCTGGATCGGGCAGGGCGTGGCGCCCGTCCGGTCCTTGATCATGTGCACGCACTTGAAGAAGTCCGCGCCGATCTTGTCCATCTTGTTGACGTAGACGATCCGCGGAACCTTGTAGCGGTCGGCCTGACGCCACACCGTCTCGGTCTGCGGCTCGACACCCGCGTTGGCGTCCAGCAGGCACACGGCCCCGTCCAGCACCGCCAGCGACCGCTCCACCTCGATCGTGAAATCGACGTGTCCGGGGGTGTCGATGATGTTGAAGCGGTGCTTCTCACCCTCGCCCTTGCCCGGATCGATCGAGCGGGTCCAGAAGGTCGTGGTCGCGGCCGAGGTGATGGTGATGCCGCGTTCCTGCTCCTGCTCCATCCAGTCCATGGTCGCAGCGCCGTCGTG
This sequence comes from Rhodobacterales bacterium, assembly GCA_014763725.1. Classification (GTDB taxonomy): domain Bacteria; phylum Pseudomonadota; class Alphaproteobacteria; order Rhodobacterales; family Rhodobacteraceae; genus JACXUX01. The sequence continues at coordinate 37,209 of JACXUX010000001.1, read as the reverse complement.
CACTTCGCCGATCTTGTGCGACTTGCCGGTGTAGTACAGGATCCGCTCGGTCGTCGTGGTCTTGCCCGCGTCGATGTGGGCCATGATCCCGAAGTTGCGGTAGAGGTTCAGCGGGTACTCGCGTGCCATGATGGGCGTCCTTCCGGCTTACCAGCGGTAATGGCTGAACGCTTTGTTCGCGTCGGCCATCTTGTGGGTGTCTTCGCGCTTCTTCACCGCGGTGCCGCGGTTGTTGCACGCATCGGCCAGTTCGGCGGCCAGACGCTCTTCCATGGTGTTCTCGTTGCGCTTGCGCGCGGCGGTGATCAGCCAGCGGATCGCCAGCGCCTCGCGGCGCTCGGGGCGGACCTCGACGGGCACCTGATAGGTGGCCCCGCCGACGCGGCGCGAGCGCACTTCGACCGAGGGCTTCACATTGTCCAGCGCGTCATGGAAGGCCTGCACGGCGTCGCGCTTCAGGCGGGACTGCACGCGATCCAGCGCGTTGTAGACGATCGATTCCGCGACCGACTTCTTGCCGTCGATCATCAGGTTGTTCATGAACTTCGTCACCACCCGGTCGCCATACTTGGCGTCGGGCAGGATTTCGCGCTTTTCGGCAGCGTGACGGCGGGACATTGCTTACTTCCTCACTTCGGACGCTTGGCGCCGTATTTCGAACGACGCTGGCGACGGTCTTTGACGCCCTGGGTATCCAGAACGCCGCGCAGGATGTGGTAACGCACGCCCGGAAGGTCCTTCACCCGGCCGCCGCGGATCAGGACCACGCTGTGTTCCTGCAGGTTGTGCTTTTCGCCGGGGATGTAGCTGATGACCTCGAACCCGTTGGTCAGACGGACCTTGGCCACTTTCCGCATGGCCGAGTTCGGCTTCTTCGGCGTGGTGGTGTAGACGCGCGTGCAGACGCCCCGCTTCTGCGGGCAGCCCTCCAGGTGCTGCGACTTGGACTTTCTTGCGTTCGCCTCCCGCGGTTTGCGGATCAGCTGTTGGATCGTCGGCATTCCGGTCTTACCCCGTGTTGCAACCCGTTCATGATCGCGCCCCCGGGGGCGCACTGCCGGCATCTGCGCGTCCGCAAACGCCAATACCGCATGCGTCCCCTTCGCGGGGACGACGCGGTGGAATTCCAGAGGATCGGGGCCAAGGGCCCGGATCGTGACCACATAGTTCTGTCAGATCCACGCGGCACACCCGGAGGGCGCCGCGCGGATGCTGCCCTATAGGGGGAGTCGCCGCCCTTGTCAACAAGGCCCGGGATCAGCGCGCCAGACAGTTGGCCGCAATGACATAGCCGGCAAAGGCCTGCCGGCGATAGGTGCCCCCCGCGGTGTCGAACCGCACGGCGGGGGCCACGGGCGCGCCGTCGCAGACCGGCGGCTGGGCCGTCACCAGCAGCACCGTGCCCCCCTGCCCCGCCGGCAGCGGATGGGCCTGTTCGTAATGGTTCATCGGCCGGCCCGTCGGCGGGCGGGCGTGGATCGAAAGCCCGCTGTCGCGCCCGGTGTGGAACAGGTCGGCCAGCACGTCGCGCTTGTCGGCCACGATCACGCCCTGCCCCGTGGCGCGGGCTGCGTCCAGGATCTGCAGGCTCAGGTCCCGGCGGCCCAGATAGCGTTCCAGCACCGGCGTGCCGTTCACCGCAAGGCCCGGAAAGACCGTCAGAACCGGCAGCGCCAGCGCCACCGCGGCATTCACCCCCACCGCCAGCGCCAGCAGCCGCGGCCGCGCCAGCAGCACCCCCACCGCCACCACCGTGCCCGCGAGCCACGCGCTGGCCGCCCAGTTGGCATAGGCCCGCTCGGCCAGGGCCTGGCCGCAGACGATGACGAAGGCCGGCAGGCTGAACGGCAGCAGCCGCCGCAGCGCAGGCGGCGTCCGCCGCCCCCGCGCCAGCGCCACCAGCCAGGCCGCGAACAGCCCCGGCCCCATCACGCCGAACTGCGCCCCCACGAATTCCGCCAGGCCGGCGGGGTTCAGCCCCTGTTGCGCACCTTGCCGCACCCAGCCCACGTTGTCGGCCGTGTGCTGCAGCGTGGCCAGCCCGTTCTGCAGGTTCCACCACAGATTCGGCGCCACCAGCACCGCACAGGCCAGCGCCAGCAGCGCCGCATTGCGCCAGCCCGGCCGCCGGTCTGGCCAGATCGCGGCCAGCGCATAGCCCAGCACCAGATAGGCCCCGGCATATTTCGACAGGATGGCCAGCCCCGTGGCCACACCGGCCGCCACCGCCCACCCCGGCGCGCGCGTCTCGCACAGCCGCAGATGCGCCAGGATGGCCACGGCGAAGAACGGCGCCATCACGCTGTCGGTCGAGGCCAGCAGGCTGCCCACCGCTGCCATGGGCAGCGTGACATAGGCCGCCGCCGTCCAGACCGCAGCCCGCGCCCCCGCCACCTGCGCCGCCAGCGCCGCCAGCACCAGCGCCGCCGCCCCCTGGAACAGCGGGAAGGGCGCCCGCACCCAGAAGGTCCCGTCGCCCCCCAGCGCCGTCGACAGCCCGATCACCCAGCCGATCATCGGCGGCTTGGAGTAATAGCCCCAGGCAAAGCTCTGACCCCAAAGCCAGTACTGCGCCTCGTCCACGAACAGGTCGGTGCCGTTGACCGCCAGCAGCGCCAGCCGCGCCGCGGTCACCGCGGCGACGATGGCCAGCGCCGGGGGCAGCCAGGCCTCAACCCCGGGCTTCGCGGCGGTTGGCATGGATCAGCCACAGATTGCGCGAATAGATCACCACGCCCAGCGACTGGCCCATGATGAACACCGGATCCATCCGGTAGATCGCATAGGACAGCAGCACGACGCCCCCGCCCATCGAGAAATACCAGAACGCCAGCGGGATGACCGAGGCGCGCGCCTTTTCGGACGCGATCCACTGCACGATGAACCGGCCGGAAAACATCAGCTGCCCGAACAGGCCGAACCCGATCCAGGCCAGCTCGGCAGGCGAACCGGCGTGAAAGAAGGACATCAGCGCCTCGATCATTCACTCTCTCCTGTCGCGGCCGGCTGCGCCTTCTTGCGCCGCCGGATCAGCCACATCACGCCCAGCAGATCCACCGCGCCCACCAGCGCGCGCTGCAGGTTGGTATAGTTCGACCGCCCTGCCCCGCGCGGCCGATGGCCCACGTCGACCAGGCGGATCTGCCAGCCGTCGCGGGCGAACAGCGCGGGCAGATAGCGGTGCATGTGGTCGAAATAGGGCAGCCGCAGAAAGGCGTCGCGGCGGAACGCCTTGAGCCCGCAGCCTGTGTCGCGCGTTCCGTCGGCCAGCGCCCAGCTGCGGATCGCATTGGCCGCCCGGCTGGCCAGGCGTTTCGACAGCGTGTCCTTGCGCCCGACCCGCTGGCCCGCGACCAGCCCCAGCCCGGGCGGGCCGCCCAGCAGGGGCGCGACAAGCCGCGGCAGGTCGGCGGGCGGGTTCTGGCCGTCGCCGTCCAGCGTGGCCACCACATCGGCCCGCGCGGCCAGCACCCCCGAATGGATCGCGGCACTCTGCCCGCCCGACCGGGGGTGGCGCAGCACGCGCAGATGCGGGGCCGTGGCCGCCCGCGCGGCCAGCACCGCCGCGGTGGCATCGGTCGAGCCGTCGTCGACGACGATCACCTCATAGGGGGCTTGGGCGGCCAGGGCCGCGTCGATCTCGTCCAGCAGGGCGGGCAGGTTGTCGGCCTCGTTCCGGACCGGGATCACGATGCTCAAGTGGCAGGGCGGCACGGCATACCTCGGGCCCCCTCGGGGCATCGCGCCTGTCTAGGACGCGGAAATGATGGTTTCGTGACAGGGCGGTCGGGCACCGGTCATTCCCTTCGTCTTCGCGTTTCGCGCCACAGCGTGTAAAGCCCGGATGCGATGACCACCGCCGAACCGGCAAGCGTCAGCCGATCGGGCCAGCTGCCGAACAGCGTCAGCCCCAGCAGCAGCGACCAGATCAGCCCGGTATAGCGGAAGGGCGCGACCGACGACACCTCGCCCCAGCGCATGGCGCCGATGACCATCAGATAGCCCGTCACCACCGCCGCGGCCGACACCGCCAGCGCGCCCCAGGCCACAGGGGGCGGGTCAACCCAGCCGCCGCGCAACCCCACCAGCAAAGCCGATCCCGTCACCCCGCAGGCCGCGCACAGCGCCACCAGCCCCGAGGGCACCGCGGCCGACATCCGCCGCGTGGCCAGATCGCGCACCGCCACCGTCAGGACCGACCCCACCGCCAGCAACGACCAGACGGTGAACCCGTCCGTCCCGGGCTGGACGATCATCAGCACGCCCACGAACCCCACCGCGATCGCGGTCAGCCGCCGCCAGCCCATCGACTCGGCCAGGAACAGCGCCGCCCCCAGCGACACCGTCAGCGGCAGCGCCTGCAGGATGGCCGAGACATTGGCCAGCGGCATGCGGAACAGCGCGGCCAGAAACAGCCAGGCGGCGGCCACCTCGGCCAGGGTGCGCAGCCCGATCCGCGCCCAGTCGCGCCGCGGCAGGCGCGCACGCCAGCTGCCCTGCCAGGCGGCCAGCGCCCCCAGCGCGGCCACCGTCAGCACCCCGCGCAGCGCGATGGCCTGATCCAGCGGCAGAAGGGCCGAGACCAGCTTCATGCAGGCATCCGACAGCGCGAACCCCGCCATGCCCAGCGTCATCAGCCCCGCCGCGCGCAGATTGTCGCTTGCCGCCATCTTGCCGTCGCACCCCGGTGCGGCCCCGCCCGGGGCCCCAATCCGGCGCTGGCTAGCGCCGCGGCGGGGCCAAGACCAGCGGGCGCGCAAAAGAAAGCCCCCGCGGCGGTGCCGCGGGGGCCGGGGGTCAGGCAGGCCGGGTCACTCGCGGCTTTCGATCGTGTCGACCAGACCGGTCTCGGTCTCGACGTCGATAACGTCCTGCATCGGGGCGACCAGGGCCGCGGCCTCTTCCGCCTCGGCCCGGCGCAGGGCGATGACGGTCTGGTCGCGGTCGTGCGCGATCTTCTTGACGCGCGAGGTGGCCCCGCCCGTCCCGGCCGGGATCAGCCGGCCGACGATCACGTTTTCCTTCAGGCCCACCAGCTTGTCGCGCTTGCCCTGGACCGAGGCCTCGGTCAGCACGCGGGTGGTCTCCTGGAAGGACGCGGCCGAGATGAACGACCGGGTCTGCAGCGACGCCTTGGTGATGCCCAGCAGGACCGGCTCGGCCTTGGCCTCGCGCAGGCCGCGGGTGCGGACCTTGGCGTTCTCTTCCTCCAGCTCCTGCTTCTCGACCTGTTCGCCCTTCAGCAGGGTGGTGTCGCCGCCGTCGAGGATCTCGAACTTCTGCAGCATCTGCCGCACGATCACCTCGATGTGCTTGTCGTTGATCTTCACGCCCTGCAGCCGATAGACGTCCTGCACCTCGTCGATCATGTAGTTGGCCAGCGCCTCGATCCCCATGATCCGCAGGATGTCATGCGGCGCGGGGTTGCCGTCCATGATGTAGTCGCCCTTCTGCACGAAGTCGCCTTCCTGCACCGGGATGTGCTTGCCCTTGGGGATCATGTATTCGATCGGCGTCAGCGTCTCGTCGACCGGTTCCACGGTGATCCGGCGCTTGTTCTTGTAGTCCTTGCCGAACCGCACATAGCCGTCGCATTCCGCGATGATCGCGTGATCCTTGGGCCGGCGCGCCTCGAACAGTTCGGCCACCCGCGGCAGACCGCCGGTGATGTCCTTGGTCTTGGCGCCTTCGCGCGGGATCCGCGCCACCACGTCGCCCGGGCGCACCTCCTGGCCGTCCTCGACCGACAGGATCGCGTCGACCGACATCGGATAGCTGATGGTGTTGCCCTGGTCGTTGCGCACCGGGTTGCCGGTCTCGGGGTCCATCAGGATGATTTCCGGCTTGAGGTCGCTGCCCCTGGGCGCCGACCGCCAATCGGTCACGATCTTCTGCGTCATGCCGGTGGCTTCGTCGGTATCCTCGCGCACCGACAGGCCCGAGATCAGGTCGACGAAGCGCGCCACGCCGGCCTTTTCGGCGATGATCGGCAGGGTGTAGGGGTCCCATTCGAACAGCTTGGTGCCGCGCTTGACGCTCTGGCCTTCGGCCACATGGACCTTGGCGCCATAGCTCAGCTTGTGCACGGCACGTTCCTGGCCGGCCTCGTCGATGATGGCGATCGACATGTTGCGGCCGACCACGATCTGTTCGCCCGCCACATTGGCCAGAAGGTTGGGGTTGCGGAACTCGACCCGGCCCTCCTGGCTGGCTTCCAGGAAGGACTGCTGCCCGCCCTGGGCGATGCCGCCGATGTGGAAGGTCCGCATCGTCAGCTGGGTGCCCGGTTCGCCGATCGACTGGGCCGCGATGATGCCCACCGCCTCGCCCACGTTGACCATGGTGCCGCGCGCCAGGTCGCGACCGTAGCACATGGCGCAGACGCCTTCCTCGGCCTCGCAGGTCAGGGGCGACCGGATGCGGGCCGACTGCACGCCCGCCGCATGGATCGCGTCGGCCTTGCGTTCGTCGATCAGCTCGCCCCGCTTGACCACGACCTCGTCGGTGCCCGGCACCAGGATGTCGTCGGCCGCCACCCGGCCCAGCACCCGTTCGGCCAGGCTGGCCACCAGTTCGCCGTCGTTCACCGCAGGCACCGCGGTGATCGCCCGGTCGGTGCCGCAGTCATGGATGCGCACGATGCAGTCCTGCGCCACGTCGACCAGACGCCGCGTCAGATAGCCCGAGTTCGCCGTCTTCAGCGCGGTGTCGGCCAGACCCTTGCGCGCCCCGTGGGTGGAGTTGAAATACTCCAGCACGGTCAGGCCTTCCTTGAAGTTCGAGATGATCGGCGTCTCGATGATCTCGCCCGAAGGCTTGGCCATCAGCCCGCGCATCCCGCCCAGCTGCTTCATCTGGGCCGGCGAACCCCGCGCCCCCGAGTGCGACATCATGAAGACCGAGTTCGGTTCCTTCTCGGCCCCCGCGTCATCGACCCGAGTGGCCGAGATTTCGGCCATCATCGCCGCCGCCACCTGGTCCGAGCACTTGGACCACGCATCGACGACCTTGTTGTACTTTTCGCCCTGGGTGATCAGGCCGTCCATGTACTGCTGTTCGAAATCCTTCACCTGATCGCGAACCTTGTTCACGATCTCCCACTTGGTGTCGGGGATCAGCATGTCGTCCTTGCCAAAGCTGATGCCGGCGCGGAACGCCTCGCGGAAGCCCAGCGCCATGATCTGGTCGCAGAAGATCACCGATTCCTTCTGGCCGCAGTAGCGGTAGACGGTGTCGATGACGGCCTGCACGTCCTTCTTGCGCAGCAGCCGGTTGACCAGTTCGAACGGCGCCTTGGCGTTCTTGGGCAGCAGGTTGCCCAGCCGCAGGCGGCCCGGCGTCGTTTCATAGCGCTTGAGGATCTCGTTGCCCTCTTCGTCGATCTGGGTGATGCGGGCGGTGATGCGCGCGTGCAAATGCACCTCGCCCGCGGCCAGGGCGTGCTCGACCTCGTCGATGTCGGCAAAGACCTTGCCCTCGCCGACCATGCCCTTGCGTTCCATGGTCACATAGTAAAGGCCCAGAACCATGTCCTGCGACGGCACGATGATCGGCGCACCGTTGGCGGGCGACAGCACGTTGTTGGTCGACATCATCAGCACGCGCGCCTCGAGCTGGGCTTCCAGCGAGAGGGGAACGTGCACGGCCATCTGGTCGCCGTCGAAGTCGGCGTTGAAGGCGGAACAGACCAGCGGATGCAGCTGGATCGCCTTGCCCTCGATCAGGATCGGTTCAAAGGCCTGGATGCCCAGACGGTGCAGCGTGGGCGCCCGGTTCAGCAGGACCGGGTGTTCGCGGATGACCTCATCCAGGATGTCCCAGACCTCGGGCCGTTCCTTTTCGACCAGCTTCTTGGCCTGCTTGACGGTGCTGGACAGGCCCTTGGCCTCAAGCCGCGAATAGATGAACGGCTTGAACAGTTCGAGCGCCATCTTCTTGGGCAGGCCGCACTGGTGCAGCTTCAGCTCGGGACCGGTCACGATGACCGAACGGCCCGAGAAGTCGACCCGCTTGCCCAGCAGGTTCTGGCGGAAGCGTCCCTGCTTGCCCTTCAGCATGTCGGACAGCGATTTCAGCGGGCGCTTGTTGGTGCCCGTGATCACGCGGCCGCGGCGGCCGTTGTCGAACAGCGCGTCCACCGCCTCTTGCAGCATCCGCTTCTCGTTGCGCACGATGATGTCGGGCGCGCGCAGTTCGATCAGCCGCTTCAGGCGATTGTTGCGGTTGATGACGCGGCGGTAGAGGTCGTTCAGGTCGGACGTGGCGAACCGGCCGCCGTCCAGCGGGACCAGCGGGCGCAGTTCCGGCGGGATCACCGGCAGAACGGTCAGGATCATCCATTCCGGCCGGTTGCCCGATTCGAGGAAGCTCTCGACGATCTTCAGCCGCTTGATGATCTTCTTCGGCTTCAGCTCGCCGGTGGCTTCCTTCAGATCCTCGCGCAGTTGGTCGGCGGTGGCCTCAAGGTCGATGGCGGCCAGCATCTCGCGGATCGCCTCGGCGCCGATATTGGCGGTGAAGGCATCGGCGCCATACTGGTCCTGGGCGTCGAGGTATTCCTCCTCGGTCATCAGCTGGCCATAGGTCAGGTCGGTCAGACCCGGCTCGGTGACGACGTAGTTTTCAAAGTACAGGATGCGTTCCAGATCGCGCAGCGTCATGTCCAGCATCAGGCCGATGCGGCTGGGCAGCGACTTCAGGAACCAGATATGCGCGACGGGGGCGGCCAGCTCGATATGGCCCATCCGCTCGCGGCGCACCTTCTGCAGCGTGACTTCCACGCCGCATTTCTCGCAGACGACGCCGCGATACTTCATGCGCTTGTATTTGCCGCAGAGGCATTCGTAGTCCTTGATCGGCCCGAAGATGCGGGCGCAGAACAGGCCGTCGCGTTCCGGCTTGAACGTGCGGTAGTTGATGGTTTCCGGCTTCTTGATCTCGCCATAGGACCACGACAGGATCCGCTCGGGACTGGCGAGCGAGATCTTGATCTCGTCGAAGGTCTTGACCGGAGCAACCGGGTTGAACGGATTGATCGAGAGTTCCTGGTTCATGTGTTCACCCGATGAATGTCAGACTGCCGCCACGGTCCGCGACGCGGGCCGGGTCTTCGTATCGTCCTTGGCCCGCAGGCCCTGGGTCCGCAGCAGCGCCCGATAGGCGCCGAAATCGGCCTCGTCCGAAACCAGCATCCGCAGATCCTCGTTCCGGGGCACCGCGGTCTCGGCCAGATCCTGCGCCTTGGCCGACAGGAACCGCAGCCGGTCCATGTCGACGCCCGCAGGGTCCAGCCCCAGGGCTGCGAACAGCGCCAGCATCTCGGGCTCGGACCGGAACAGGGTTTCGTAGCGGACCACGATCAGCGGCTGGCCGGCCTGCACCCGGGCCAGGCCCAGGCGCATGCTGTCGTTCCACTGCTGGATGCCGCGGCGGGCGTCGCGCTTCCACGACCCTTCGTCGAAGCGCGCCTGATAGCTTTCCACCACCGAAAACGGGTTGCGGACGATATAGACCAGCCGCGCGCCCGGAAACTGGGCGTCCAGCAGGTCGAACCCGGCCGACAGGGCGGGAAACTTGTCGCCCATCAGCCGCGCGCGGTCGAACCGCGCGGCCATGTCCTCGCCCTCGGCCAGATGCGGCAGGCCCCGGCTGTCGGCCAGGATCCGGTCGCGCGCGTAATGCGCGGCCGTCAGCTGGCCCTTCAGGAACTCGGTCAGATACCGTTCCACCATCAGGAACACGTCCCTGTGGCAGTTCAGCAGGGCCACCAGGGCGGTGGTCCCGCTGCGGGCATTGCCGCCGACGAAGAGGAACGCGCGCGATGGTTCCATCGCGTCATTCCTCATCCGAATCGAGCAGTTCCATGTTCAGGCCCAGGCCCCGAACCTCCTTGACCAGGACGTTGAACGATTCCGGCACGCCGGCCTCGAAGTTGTCCTCGCCCTTGACGATCGACTCATAGACCTTGGTGCGGCCGGCCACGTCGTCGGACTTGACCGTCAGCATCTCCTGCAGGGTATAGGCGGCGCCATAGGCTTCCAGCGCCCAGACCTCCATTTCCCCCAGGCGCTGGCCGCCGAACTGCGCCTTGCCGCCCAGCGGCTGCTGGGTGACCAGGCTGTAGGGCCCGGTGGACCGGGCGTGCAGCTTGTCGTCGACCAGGTGGTGCAGCTTCAGCATGTACTTGACGCCCACCGTGACGGGCCGGGCAAAGCGTTCGCCGGTGCGCCCGTCATGGACGATCGACTGGCCCGACTTGTCAAAGCCCGCCCGCATCAGCGCGTCGTTCACGTCGGCCTCTTTCGCGCCGTCGAAGACCGGCGTCGCGATAGGCACGCCGCGGGTAACCAGGGCGGCCTTCTCGACCAGCTCGTCATCCCCCATTCCGGCAAAGGCCTCGTCGTAGGTGTCCTCGCCATAGGCAAAGCGCATCGCCTCGCGCACCGGGGTCAGGTCGCCCGAGCGGCGATAGGCCTGCAGCGCCTCGTCGATCTTGAGCCCCAGGCCGCGCGCGGCCCAGCCCATGTGCGTTTCCAGGATCTGGCCCACGTTCATCCGGCTGGGCACGCCCAGCGGGTTCAGCACCAGGTCGACCGGCGTGCCGTCGGCCAGGAAGGGCATGTCCTCCATCGGGACGACCTTCGAGATGACGCCCTTGTTGCCGTGACGGCCGGCCATCTTGTCGCCCGGCTGCAGCTTGCGCTTCACCGCGACGAAGACCTTGACCATCTTCATCACGCCCGGGGGCAGGTCATCGCCGCGGCGCACCTTTTCGACCTTGTCGTCGAAGCGGTGATCCAGGGCGCGCTTCTGCGCCTCATACTGGTCGTGCAGGGCCTCGATTTCCTTGGCCAGGTCTTCTTCGCCCACGGCCAGCTGCCACCACTGGCCACGGCTCAGCGTGCCCAGCAGCTCCTCGGTGATCTCGGACCCGGCCTTGACCCCCTTGGGCCCCTTGACCGCCACGCGGCCCAGGATCAGCGCCCGCAGGCGAGCGTAGATGTTGCGTTCCAGGATCGCCAGCTCGTCGTCGCGGTCGCGCGCCAGGCGTTCGACTTCCTCGCGCTCGATCTGCAGGGCGCGTTCGTCCTTGTCCACGCCGTGGCGGTTGAACACCCGCACCTCGACCACCGTGCCATAGGCGCCAGGGGGCAGCCGCAGGCTGGTGTCGCGCACGTCGGACGCCTTTTCGCCGAAGATGGCGCGCAGCAGCTTTTCCTCGGGCGTCATCGGGCTTTCGCCCTTGGGGGTGATCTTGCCAACCAGGATGTCGCCGGGGTTCACCTCGGCGCCGATATAGACGATGCCGGCCTCGTCCAGGTTGCGCAGCGCCTCTTCGCCCACGTTCGGGATGTCGCGGGTGATTTCCTCGGGGCCCAGCTTGGTGTCGCGCGCGGCGACCTCGTATTCCTCGATATGGATCGAGGTGAACACGTCATCGCGCAGGATTCGTTCGCTGATGAGGATCGAGTCCTCATAATTATAGCCGTTCCAGGGCATGAAGGCCACGACCACGTTCCGCCCCAGCGCCAGTTCGCCCTGGTCGGTGCAGGGGCCGTCGGCGATCACCTCGCCGCGTTTGACCACGTCGCCCACCTTCACCAGCGGCTTCTGGTTGATGCAGGACGACTGGTTCGACCGCTTGAACTTGCGCAGGCGATAGATGTCGACGCCCGGCTCGCCCGGTTCCAGCAGTTCGGTGGCGCGCACCACGATCCGGGTGGCGTCCACCTGGTCGATGACCCCGGCGCGGCGCGCCATGATCGCGGCACCGCTGTCGCGGGCCACCACAGCCTCGATCCCCGTGCCGACAAAGGGCGCATCGGCCTGCAGCAGCGGCACGGCCTGGCGCTGCATGTTCGAGCCCATCAGCGCGCGGTTGGCGTCGTCGTTTTCCAGGAACGGGATCAGCGAGGCCGCCACCGACACCAGCTGCTTGGGGCTGACGTCGATCAGGTCGATCGCGTCGGGCGGGTTCAGCATGAATTCGCCGCCCTTGCGCGACGAGATCAGGTCATCCTGGAACCGGCCCTCGGCATCCTGGGCCGCGTTGGCCTGGGCGACGGTGTGGCGCATCTCCTCGGTGGCCGACATGTAGACCACGTCGTCGGTCACCTTGCCGTCCACCACCTTGCGGTAGGGGGTTTCGATGAAGCCGTACTTGTTCACCCGGGCAAAGGTCGCCAGGCTGTTGATCAGGCCGATGTTCTGGCCTTCGGGCGTCTCGATGGGGCACATCCGGCCATAGTGGGTCGGGTGAACGTCGCGCACCTCGAAGCCTGCGCGTTCGCGGGTCAGACCGCCCGGGCCCAGGGCCGACAGACGGCGCTTGTGCGTCACCTCGGACAGCGGGTTGGTCTGGTCCATGAACTGCGACAGCTGGGACGAGCCGAAGAATTCCCGCACCGCCGCCGCCGCCGGTTTGGCGTTGATCAGTTCCTGCGGCATGATCGTGTCGATTTCCACCGACGACATGCGTTCCTTGATCGCGCGGTCCATCCGCAGAAGGCCCACGCGATACTGGTTTTCCATCAGCTCGCCCACCGAGCGCACGCGGCGGTTGCCCAGGTGGTCGATGTCGTCGATCTCGCCCTTGCCGTCGCGCAGTTCGCACAGCGCCTTGATGCAGGCGATGATGTCGTCGCGGTCCAGCGTGCGCTGGGTGTCGGGCTTGGCCAGATCCAGCCGCATGTTCATCTTGACCCGGCCCACGGCGGACAGGTCATAGCGCTCGCTGTCGAAGAACAGCGTGTCGAACAGGGCGCTGGCGGCCTCGACCGTCGGCGGCTCGCCCGGGCGCATCACGCGATAGATGTCCATCAGCGCGGTGTCGCGGCCCATGTTCTTGTCGGCCGCCATGGTATTGCGGATGTAGGGGCCGACGTTGACATTGTCGATGTCCAGCACCGGGATGTCGGTGATGCCCTGATCCAGCAGCAGCTTGACCGTGCCGCCCTTGGGTGACCCCTCGCGGTCGTAGTCCATGGTCAGCTCGTCGCCGGCCTCGACCCAGATCTCGCCCGTCTGTTCGTTGATCAGGTCCTTGGCGACATATCGGCCCAGGATGTGGTCGAACGGCACCAGAAGTTCGGTCACGTTGCCGTCGTCGATCCACTTCTTGACCATGCGCGGCGTGGCCTTTTCGCCCGCCTTCAGGATGACCTCGCCCGTGGCCGCATCGACCAAGTCATAGGTCGGCCGCGTGCCGCGCACGCGTTCGGGGAAGAAGCGGGTGACCCAGCCGCGGTTCTTCACGTGGCGGAACCAGACGGTGTTGAAATAGGCATCCATGATGCCTTCCTGGTCCATGCCCAGGGCGTAGAGCAGCGTCGTCACCGGCAGCTTGCGGCGGCGGTCGATGCGGGCGAACACGATGTCCTTGGCGTCGAACTCGAAGTCCAGCCAGCTGCCGCGATAGGGAATGATCCGGCAGGCAAACAAGAGCTTGCCCGAGGAATGGGACTTGCCCTTGTCGTGGTCGAAGAACACGCCCGGGCTGCGGTGCATCTGGCTGACGATCACCCGTTCGGTCCCGTTCACGATGAACGTGCCGTTGTGCGTCATCAGGGGCATGTCGCCCATGTAGACATCCTGTTCCTTGATGTCCTTGACCGACCGGGCCCCGGTGGTTTCATCGACATCGAACACGATCAGGCGCAGCGTGACCTTCAGCGGCGCGGCATAGGTCAGGTCGCGCTGCATGCATTCGTCGACGTCGTATTTCGGCCGCTCCAGCTCATACCGGACGAATTCCAGCACCGCCGTCTCGTTGACGTCCTTGATCGGGAAGACCGACTGGAACACGCCCTGGATGCCCTCGCCGTCGCGCGGCTTGGGCCCGTCGCCAGACCTCAGGAACAGGTCGTAGCTGGATTTCTGAACCTCGATCAGGTTCGGCATGTCCAGCACTTCGCGGATCTTGCCGTAGTAGCGGCGGATGCGCTTCTGGCCGACGTGTGCGTGCGCCATGTGTGTCGTCACCTTTCGTTTCCGGCCGGGCGGGCACCGTCGGGCCACGGTCCGCCTGGCATCTGAAACAGGAAGTCCCGGGTTCCATTCCTGTCCGCCGTCCCGTCGGCGGGCGCCCGAACCCGAACCGGTCCTGGAAGATCCTTTGCGCGAAAGGCCCTGCCAAGACGGGTTCGGCTGGACCGGGGTCACCCCCGGCCCAGCCTGATCGTCAGACGGTGGATGCGCAAGGCATCCGCCGGATCACTTCAGCTCGACCTTGGCGCCAGCCGCTTCGAGCTTCTTCTTGATGTCCTCGGCCTCGGCCTTGGGCAGCTGATCCTTGACCTTGCCGCCGGCTTCGACCAGGTCCTTGGCTTCCTTCAGGCCCAGGCCGGTGATGGCGCGGACTTCCTTGATGACGTTGATCTTGTTCGGGCCGGCTTCGGTCAGCACGACGTCGAACTCGGTCTTTTCTTCCTCGGCCGGGGCGGCAGCCGCGGCGGGACCGGCGGCCATCATCACCGCGCCGCCGGCGGCGGGCTCGATGCCGTACTTGTCCTTGAGGATCTGCTTCAGTTCCTGAGCCTGCAGCAGGGTCAGGTTGACGATGTCTTCGGCGAGTTTGTTCAGGTCAGCCATTTTCAGGTTCCAGTCTGTCTAGATGGGGTCCGGCGCGCGGGGGTCGTCCCGCGCAGCCATGTCGATCGCTCAGGCGGCTTCCCGCTCCTCAAGGGTCTTGAGGATGCCGGCGATGTTCGAAGCAGGCGCGCCAATGGCACCGGCGATGGCAGAGGCAGGGGCGCCGATGCACGCCACGACCGAAGCGATAAGCTCCTCGCGCGACGGCAGCGATGCCACGGCCTTGACACCGGCCTGGTCCAGAACGTCCTTGCCCATCGCCCCGCCAAGGATCACGAACTTGTCGTTCTTCTTGGCATAGGCTTCCGCAACCTTCGCCGCAGCGACGGGGTCCTCGGAAAAGGCAAAGACGGTCATGCCCTTCAGCAGCGCACCCATCTGTTCGGCGGGCTTGCCCTGCAGGGCGATCTTGGCGAGCCTGTTCTTGGCAACGCGCACGGACCCGCCCACTTCGCGCATCTGCGCGCGCAGGTCCTGCATCTGGGCAACCGTCATGCCTTCGTAGTGTGCAACCACCACGACGCCAGAGCTTTCGAAGATCTGGCCGAGTTCCTCGACCACTTGCTCTTTCTGGGCTCTATCCACAGTTCCACTCCAAGTTGGGGGTTTCCCCCCGGCTCACATCCGCCCCCTTGCGGGGGCATCGGGTCCGATCAGGAACCGTCCAAGACCGCCCGGAAACCCGGTCAATCCGTCTGATCCCCATCTCAGGCAGGACATTAAGGCGTTTCCGCCACCCACCGTCTCGGACAGGACGGGGCGTTGCCGCCCCGCCATCCCACCCCCGAAGGGTCAGGAATTCGTTGGCCGCTCAGCGGCCGGCGGCCGAGGCCAGGTCGACGCTGACGCCCGGACCCATGGTCGAGGACAGCGACACCTTCTTGACATAGGTGCCCTTGGCGCCCGACGGCTTGGCCCGCGTCACGGCATCGACGAAGGCGCGGACGTTCTCGGCCAGCTTGGCCTCGTCGAACGACACCTTGCCCACGCCGGCATGGATCACGCCGGCCTTTTCGACCTTGAACTGCACTTCGCCGCCCTTGGCGTTCTTGACCGCCGTGGCCACGTCCATCGTCACCGTGCCCACCTTGGGGTTCGGCATCAGGTTGCGGGGGCCCAGGATCTTGCCCAGACGGCCGACCAGCGGCATCATGTCGGGGGTGGCGATGCAGCGGTCGAAGTCGATGTTGCCGCCCTGGATGCGTTCCATCAGGTCCTCGGCGCCGACGATCTCGGCCCCGGCGGCCTTTGCCTCGTCGGCCTTGGCGCCGCGGGCGAAGACCGCCACGCGCACCGTCTTGCCGGTGCCGTTGGGCAGCGTCACCACGCCGCGGACCATCTGGTCGGCGTGCCGCGGGTCGACACCCAGGTTCATCGCCACTTCGACCGTCTCGTCGAACTTGGCGGTGGCCGCCTTCTTGATCAGCGCGACCGCGTCCTCGACCGTCAGGTTGGTCTTGCCGTCGAACAGCACTTCGGCCGCGGCCTTGCGTTTACCCATCTTTGCCATGGTCTCAGCCCTTCACCTGTATGCCGCAGGACCGGGCAGAGCCCAGGATGATCTGCATCGCCGCCTCGATCGAGTTGGCGTTCAGATCCTTCATCTTCGCCTCGGCGATCTGGCGCACCTGCGCCACGGTCACCGTGCCCGCGACTTCGCGGCCCGGCTTGACCGAACCCTTCATGCGGTTACGCTTGCCCACCGGCTTCAGGCCCGCGGCCTTCTTCAGGAACCACGACGCCGGCGGCGTCTTGAATTCCAGCGTGAAGGACTTGTCCTGGTAGTAGGTGATCACGACCGGGGTCGGTGCACCGGGTTCCAGGTCGGCGGTCTTCGCGTTGAATTCCTTGACGAAGGCCATGATGTTCAGGCCGCGCTGACCCAGCGCGGGACCGACGGGGGGCGAGGGGTTGGCCTGTCCGGCCTTCACCTGCAGCTTGAGGCTGCCGATCACTTTCTTGGCCATGGGGCCATCTCCTTCTCACACGGCGCCCGGCGGGCGCGGTTTAGTGGTCCGGTCTGCAACATCCGCCGGGCGGATGCGCGCGCCTCCCACGCAGCGGTCAGACGCCCCTGGACACCTGGCCGAATTCCAGCTCGACCGGGGTCGCCCGGCCGAAGATCGAGACGGACACCTTCAGGCGGTTGTGCGCCTCGTCCACCTCTTCCACCATGCCGTCAAAGCCCTCGAACGGGCCGTCGGCCACCTTGACGCGTTCGCCGATCTCGAACCGGATCACGCTGCGCGGGGCTTCCTTCCCCTCTTCCACCCGGTGCAGGATGCCGTTCACCTCGGCGTCGCGCATCGGCATCGGCTTGCCCTGCGGGCCCAGAAACCCCGTCACCCGGTTGATCGACGAGATCAGGTGATAGCCCTGGGTCGACATCTCCATGTGCACCAGCACATAGCCCGGCATTAAGCGGCGCTCGGTCGTGACCTTCTTGCCGCGCCGCAACTCGATCACCTCTTCGGTGGGCACCAGCACTTCGTCGATCTCGTCCTCAAGGCCCTTTTCGGCAACGGCCTGCCTGATCTTTTCGGCGACCTGCTTCTCGAAGTTCGAGAGGACGCTCACCGAATACCACCGCTTCGCCATGCCTGCCTTACCCCTGCCGCGGGCCTGCGCCCGTCGTCCCGTTCGTCATCGTGTCGTTCGTCGCCGTCGTGTCGTGCGTCAACGAAAAACAGCGCGCCGCCCGAATCGCAGCGCGCCGGTCCCTTATGATCCGCAGATACCTAGCCAGCACGCCACCAAAGCGCAAGCGCGAATGCCGGATCAGCCGAACAGCCCCAGCACCACCGACAGGCCGGACCGGATCGTCAGATCAACCAGAAAGAAGAAGGTCGCCGTCAGTGCCGCCATGACAAAGACCATGATCGTGGTCAGCACCACCTCGCGGCGGGACGGCCAGACGACCTTGGCCACCTCGGCGCGCACCTGCTGAAGGAACTGGAAGGGATTGGCCTTGGCCATGACATGTCCTGACTGCGAAGTTTGTCGCCAGATACGCCCCGCGGCCCGGGAATTCAAGCCGCGGGGGATGGGGGTCAGGTCTTGAACACCCGGTAGATGGCCGGGATCACCAGCACCGTCAGCAGCGTCGAGGTCAACAGCCCGAACAGCAGCGAGATCGCCAGCCCCTGGAAGATCGGGTCGGCCAGGATCACCACCGCCCCGATCATCGCGGCGATCGCGGTCAGCAGGATCGGCTTGAACCGGATCGCGCCGGCGTCGATCAGCACCTCGACCGCGGGCTTGCCCGAGGTGTCGTGGCGGATGAAGTCGACCAGCAGGATCGAGTTGCGCACGATGATCCCCGCCAGCGCGATGAAGCCGATCATCGACGTGGCCGAGAACGGCGCGGCAAACAGCCAGTGGCCCAGCATGATGCCCAGGAAGGTCAGCGGAATGGGCGTCAGGATCACCAGCGGCAGCCGGAACGATCCGAACTGCGCCACCACCAGGATATAGATGCCCAGCAGCGCCACGCCAAAGGCCGCGCCCATGTCGCGGAAGGTCACCCAGGTCACCTCCCATTCGCCGTCCCACAGCAGGGTGACGCGGCTTTCGTCCTGGGGCTGGCCGTTCAGCCGGATCTCGGGCGCGCCCTGGGGGCCCCAGTCGATGGACTGCATCGCCTGGCCCACGGCCAGCATGCCGTAGAGCGGCGCCTCGAAATCGCCGGCCAGTTCGGCCGTCACCATCTCGGCAAAGCGGCCGTTGTGGCGGAACAGCGGGTAGCTGGCGGTTTCCTCGGTCAGCCGCAGCACGTCGCCCAGTTCCACCACGCCGCGCGCGCCGGGCAGAACGTTGGCCGGGATGGGCGTGGTCAGGGCGGCTTCGTCCATCACCCGTTCGCCGCGCGGGCGTTCCAGCACCAGCGGGATGGGCCGGCGCCCCTCGCCCCGGTGGGAATAGCCCACCACGGTCGACCCGTTCAGGATCGACAGCGTGTCGAACACGTCGCCTTCCTGCACGCCGAAGAATTCCAGATCGTCGGTCGAGATCGTGGCCCGCACCCGCCGCGGCGGCTGGCCGAAGCTGTCGTCGACATCGACGATGAAGGGCACGCCTTCAAAGGCCTGCCGCACCCGGGCCGCGGCCTCGCGCCGGGCCTCGGGCGTGGGGCCATAGACCTCGGCCAGCAGTGTGGCGATCACGGGGGGCCCCGGCGGGGGTTCGACCGTCTTCAGCACCGTGCCGGGGGGCACCGGGATCGCCCGCAGCCGTTCGCGCAGCTCCAGCGCGATGTCGTGGCTGGGCCGGTCGCGGTCGGTCTTGGGCGTCAGGTTGATCTGCACGTCGCCCATGTGCGGCCGGTCGCGCAGATAGTAGTGGCGCACCAGCCCGTTGAAGTTGAAGGGTGCCGCGGTGCCCGCATGGGTCTGGACATGCAGCACCTCGGGCAACTCCAGCGCCACGGCCGCCACCGCCTGGGCCACGGCATCGGTCGCCTCGACCGAGGCGCCCTCGGGCAGGTCGATCACCACCGCCAGTTCCGACTTGTTGTCGAAGGGCAGCAGTTTCACCGGCACATCGCGGGTATACAGCGCCCCCAGCGAGCCGAAGGACAGCACCGCCGTCACCAGCAGGAACAGCAGGCTGCGCCCCTTCGAGGCCAGCACCGGCCGGGCGACCGCCGCATAGGCGCGGTCCAGCACCCCGCCATGGGCGTGACCGTCGCCATGATGCAGCGGCGCGCGGCCCGCGATCTTCAGCATCAGCCAGGGCGTGATGATCACCGCGACGAAGAAGGAAAAGATCATCGCCGCGCTGGCATTGGCCGGGATGGGCGACATGTAGGGCCCCATCAGCCCGGACACGAACAGCATCGGCAGCAGCGCCGCCACCACCGTCAGCGTGGCCACGATGGTGGGGTTGCCCACCTCGGCCACCGCGGCGATGGCGCGGGCCTTGCGGTCGCCGCCCGTGGGCAGGCCCCAGTGGCGGGCGATGTTCTCGATCACCACGATGGCGTCGTCGACCAGGATGCCGATGGAAAAGATCAGCGCGAACAGCGACACGCGGTTCAGCGTATAGCCCATGATCCAGGCGGCAAACAGCGTCAGCAGGATGGTGACCGGGATCACGATGGCCACCACGACCGACTCGCGCCAGCCGATGGCGATCAGCACCAGGCCCACGATCGACACCGTGGCCAGGCCCAGGTGGAACAGCAGTTCGTTGGCCTTTTCGTTCGCCGTCTCGCCATAGTCGCGGGTGACCAGCACGCGCACGCCTTCGGGGATCAGCTCGCCCTCCAGCGCATGGACGCGGTGCAGGACCTCCTCGGCCACCACCACGGCATTGGCCCCGGCCCGCTTGGCGATGGCGAGCGTAACGGCGGGGGTGCGGACCGCGTCGCCCTCGCCCCTTTCGACATGCGCCACCATCCGGTCCGACGTGTCGGGGACAAAGGACACGCTGGCCACATCGGCCACATAGACCGGCCGCCCGTCGCGCGCGGTCAGCAGCAGGTTGCCGATGTCCTGCGGCGCCACCAGCGTTTCGCCCGCGACCAGAGCGATCTGGTCGCCCGCGTCGCGCAGCCCGCCCAGCCGGCGCACGGTATTGGCCCCCTGGACCTTGGCCGCCAGCTGCTGGAGCGTGATGCCATAGAGCGCCAGCCGCTCGGGATCGGGCGCGATGCGGATGGCCTCGGGCGCCTCGCCCACCAGATAGGTCAGGCCCACGTCGCGCAGCTTGGCCACCTCGGCCTGCAACTCGCGGGCGATGCGGGTCAGGTCGTTGGCGCTGACCTGATCGCCGGTCAGCGTCAGGCTGACGATGGCCACGTCGTCGATGCCGCGGCCGACGATCAGCGGCTCGGGGATGCCCACGGGCAGCCGGTCGATGTTGGCGCGCACCTTGTCATGCACGCGCAGGATGGCGGCATCGGCCTCGGTCCCCACCTCGAAGCGGGCGGTGACCATGGCGCCGTCGTCCTCGGTCTGGGAATAGACGTGTTCGACGTCGTTGATCGCGGCGACGATGGTTTCCAGCGGCTCGGTCACCAGCTTGACCGCATCCTCGGCGCGCAGGCCGGGCGCCTGGACGTGGATGTCGACCAGCGGTACGGAAATCTGCGGCTCTTCCTCGCGCGGCAGCGAGATCAGCGCGACCAGCCCCATGGCCAGCGCGGCCAGGATGAACAGCGGCGTCAGGGCCGAGGTGATGAAGCTGCGCGTCAGCCCCCCGGCCAGCCCCAGGCGCGGTTCGTCACTCATGGCCCACCACCACATCGCCGGCGGCCAGGCCCGTCATCACCTCGACCACCGCCACCCCGTCCAGCATCTGCCGCGCGCCCAGCACCACGGCGCGTTCCACCGGGCCCGCGGGTCCCTGGACGGGCACGAAGTCCAGCCCCGCGCGGGTGACGACCGCCTCCACCGGCACCACCAGCGCCTGGCGCGTGCCCACGGGCAGCCGCACCAGCACGCGCGCGTCGACATGGCGGTCGGGCAGGCCCTCGACCTCGACATCGGCCAGCACACGGCCGTTCTCGATCAGTGGATAGATGCGGGCCAGCCGCCCCTCGGCCGCACCTGACGGCGTCTCGATGGCGATGGCGTCGCCCTCGTCCAGATGCGCGGCATGGCGTTCGGGCACCGCCAGGCGCAGGAACAGCCCACCCGCGGCGATGGTGGCCACCACCTCGCCCGGCATCACCACGGCGCCCGTGGTCTGGGGCACGTCCAGCACCCGGCCCGCGGCGGGGGCCAGCACCGTGCCTTCGGCCGCCTGCTGTTCGACCACGCGGCGTTCGGCCTGGACGGCGGCGATCTGGTTCACCAGCACGTCGACCTGGGTGCGCAGCGCATCCAGCCGCTGGGTCGTGGTCACGCCGCGGGTCAGCAGCTCCTCGCCCCGGGCCAGTTCGGTGCGGGCATTGTCCAGCTGGCTTTGCAGCGCCTGCATCTGGCTGTCGATCGCACTCAGCTGGAAGTTCAGCTTTTCGTCGACCACGCGCGCCAGCGGCTGGCCGGCGGCGACCGTGTCGCCCTCGGCCACCGTCAGTTCGACCAGCGTGCCGCCGATGCGCGCGCGCGCGGGGATGCGGTCGCGCGCCTCGATCCGGCCATAGACCGCCTTCCAGTCGGTCAGCGTCACGGGTTCCAGCGGCTGCGCGGCCAGCGGCAGGGGCAGCAGAAGCAGACAGGCGGCGATGAGGCGGTGCATGGCGATCCTCGTCTTTCGGGGCGGATGGGCGGGATATATATTCGTCTTATTGAATGTGTAAGCCCGAAAATGCCGCAACGCAGGAATTTCCGGGCCGGGACGGCAACTTGCGCCGCCCCGCGGGGCGCGGGTCATCCGGGGGCGATCACCTCGAACCGGTCGACATCGACCATGCCGTGGTCGGTGATCTTCAGATGCGGGATCACCGGCAGCGCGACAAAGGCCAGCTGCAGGAAGGGTTCGTCCAGCACCACGCCCAGGTCGCGCGCGGCGGCGCGCAGGGCGACCAGCCGGTCGCGCACCACCTCGAACGGATCCAGGCTCATCAACCCCGCCAGCGGCAGCGGCAGTTCGGCCGTCACCTGCCCGCCCCGCACCACGACGAAGCCGCCCTCGATCTGGCCCAGCCGGTTGGCGGCCAGCGCCATGTCGGCAGGGTCGACCCCCACCACCACGATGTTGTGGTGGTCATGCGCCACCGTGGCCGCGATCGCGCCGCGCTGCAGGCCAAAGCCGCGGACGAACCCGGTGGCCAGGTTGCCGTTCACCCCGTGCCGTTCGATCACCGCCACCTTGGCCAGGTCGCGCGCGGGATCGGCGCGCTTGTCGCCACCCTGGGGCGGAATCGTCTCAGTCAGGTGTGCGGTGATGATCTTGCCGGGGACGATGCCGATCACCGGGGTTTCGGCCCGGTTGCCCGCGGTGCGGAAATCGGCCGCCGTCACGGGGCGTGCGCGCACCGACTGCCGCGCGACGGGCGCCACGGTGGGGCGCGCGGCAAAGGCCGCCGCCGTCACCGGCACCCCGCCGGCCAGCACCAGCGACGCGTGGCAGCCCGCCAGGCTGTCGATCGCCACGATGTCGGCGCGCCTGCCCGGCGCGATCAGGCCGCGGTCCTTCAGCCCGAAGGCCTCGGCCGCCGACAGGCTGGCGGTGCGATAGACGGCCAGCGGATCGGCCCCCAGCGCGATGGCCGTGCGGATCATGTGGTCGATGTGGCCGTGTTCGGCGATGTCCAGCGGATTGCGGTCATCGGTGCAGAAGGCCAGGTAGGGCGCGAAGCGTTCCGTGATCAGCCCCGCCAGCGCGTGCAGGTCGCGCGACACCGACCCTTCGCGGATCAGCACCCGCATGCCCTTGCGCAGCTTTTCCAGCGCCTCGTCGGCGGTGGTCGCCTCATGTTCGGTGCGGATGCCCGCGGCGATGTAGCCGTTCAGGTCGTTGCCCCGCAGCAGCGGGCAGTGCCCGTCGATGTGGCGGCCGCGGAACGCCTCGAGCTTGGCCAGACACTCGGGGTCGCCCGCCAGCACGCCGGGGAAGTTCATGAACTCGGCCAGGCCGATCACCCGCGGATGGTCGGCCAGCGGGACCAGGTCCGCCGCCGTCAGCCGCGCACCCGCGGTTTCCATGTGGGTCGAGGGCACGCAGGACGACAGGTTCACCCGGATGTCCATCAGCGTGCAGGCCGAGGCGTCCAGGAAATAGCGGATCCCCGTCAGCCCCGCGACATTGGCAATCTCATGCGGGTCGCAGATCGCGGTGGTCACGCCGCGCGGGGTCACGCAGCGGTCGAATTCGAACGGCGTGACCAGCGAGCTTTCGATATGCAGATGCGTGTCGATGAAGCCGGGCACCAGGATGCGGCCGGACACGTCGATTTCCTGCACGCCGCGATAGGGGCCGAAGACGCCCACGATCGTGTCGCCGCAGACCGCGACATCGGTTTCGACCAGATCGCCGGTGATCAGGTCGAACACCCGCCCGCCCCGCAGCACCAGATCGGCCGGGCGCAGCCCCCGGCCCTGGGCGATGCGGTCGGCAAGCGGTCGGGACATGGCGGTCATCCTTGCTGGGCGCAGGGAAAGTGAACCCCAGCCCGGCGCCGGGGGCAAGCCGTTTCGGCTTGCGCGCAGGCGGCCGCGAGCGCAGAAATCGCCCATGCAGCCCGATATGCCCCCCCCCCGGCCCCTGCGCGGAATCGCGCTGAAGACCGGGTCGGTCCTGGTCTTCGTCGTCATGGCCACCGTGATCAAGGCGGTGTCGGACACCGTTCCGCCCGGGCAGGCGGTGTTCTTCCGGTCGGCCTTTGCCATTCCGGTCATCGTGGCCTGGCTGTGGTGGCGGCGCGAACTGGCCACGGGGTTCCGCACCGTCCAGCCGATGGGGCATCTGTGGCGCGGTTTCGTGGGCACGATGGCGATGGGCCTGGGCTTTGCGGGCCTGGGTTACCTGCCCCTGCCCGAGGTGACCGCCATCGGCTATGCCGCGCCGCTGCTGACCGTCGTCTTTGCCGCGATGTTCCTGGGCGAGGAGGTGCGGGTCTTCCGCATCTCGGCCGTGGGGCTGGGGCTGGTGGGCGTGCTGATCGTGCTGTCGCCGCGGCTGACGGTGCTGGACGGCGGCGGCACCACGGCCGAGGCGCTGGGCGCCCTGCTGGTGCTGGGCGGCGCGGTGTTCGCCGCGCTGGCGCAGGTCTTCGTGCGCAAGCTGGTGATGACCGAGGGCACGGCCTCGATCGTCTTCTGGTTCTCGGTCAGCGCCACGGTGATGTCGCTGGTCACCCTGCCCTTTGGCTGGGTCGTGCCCAGCCCGGGGCAGGCCGCGCTGCTGGTGACGGCGGGGCTGCTGGGGGGGATCGGGCAGATCCTGCTGACCTCCAGCTACCGCGAGGCCGATGCCAGCGTCATCGCGCCGTTCGAATATGTCTCGATGATCTTTGCGCTGGCCATCGGCTATGCGCTGTTCGACGAGGTGCCCACGCTGACCATGCTGGGCGGGGCCGCGATCGTGGTGACGGCGGGCATCCTGATCATCTGGCGCGAACGCCAGCTGGGTCTGGAACGCGCCCGTCAGCGCAAGTCGATGACGCCCAACGGCTGACCGGGGACGGACCGGGGGCCCATCGGGCAAAAACCCCGCGATGACGCGCGTTTCAGTTGACTTGGCCAAAGGAACTGCCGCACAACATGGCCGCTTGCGCGCCACCTCCGGGGCTGCGCGACCACGGACGTCACCAGACACGGATCGCCCGCGCATGACACTTCCCCTGATCGTCGCCCTGCCCTTTCTGGGGGCGCTGCTGCCCGGCCTGATGATCCGCGCCGGCCGCACGCCCTGTGCGCTGACGACCGCGGCCTTCACCGCGCTGGCGCTGTTGGGGCTGATCCTGCACGCGCCCGCGGTGATCGCGGGGCAGGTGATCACCGCGCGCATCGAATGGCTGCCGCAGCTGGGGCTGGCGGCCAGCTTCCGGCTGGACGGGCTGGGGCTGCTGTTTGCGGGCCTGATCCTGGGGATCGGGCTGCTGATCATCCTGTATGCCCGGTTCTACCTGTCGTCGCGCGATCCGATGGGGGTGTTCTACAGCTATCTGATGCTGTTCCAGGGCGCGATGGTGGGCATCGTGCTGTCGGACAACATCCTGCTGCTGCTGGTGTTCTGGGAACTGACCTCGCTGTCGTCGTTCCTGCTGATCGGCTACTGGAAACACCTGCCCGAGGGCCGTCAAGGCGCGCGCATGGCGCTGGCCATCACGGGCGGCGGGGGGCTGGCGATGATCGCGGGCATGCTGATGCTGGGCCAGATCGCGGGCAGCTACGAATTGTCGGTGATCCTGGAACATCGGGTCGAGATCCAGTCCAGCCCCCTCTATGCCCCGGCGCTGGTGCTGATGCTGCTGGGCTGTTTCACCAAGTCGGCGCAGTTCCCGTTCCACTTCTGGCTGCCCCATGCGATGGCCGCGCCCACCCCGGTGTCGGCCTATCTGCATTCGGCCACCATGGTGAAGGCGGGCATCTTCCTGATGGCCAGGCTGTGGCCGGTGCTGTCGGGCACGGCCGAATGGTTCTGGATCGTCACCTCGGCCGGGCTGATCACCATGCTGGTGGGGGCGGCCGTCGCGCTGTTCAAGGACGATCTCAAGGCGATCCTGGCCTATTCCACCGTCAGCCATCTGGGGCTGGTCACCATGCTGCTGGGCATGGGCACCAATGATGCGGCGGTGACGGCGGTCTTTCACATCATCAACCACGCCACCTTCAAGGCCGCGCTGTTCATGGCCGCGGGCATCGTCGACCATGAGGTCGGCACTCGCGACATCCGCCGGCTGGGCGGGCTGGCGCGGCTGATGCCGGTGACCTTTGGCCTGACCACGGTGGCGGGCCTGTCGATGGCCGGCATCCCGCCGCTGAACGGCTTCATTTCCAAAGAGATGATGCTGGAAGCCGCGGTCCACACCCACTGGCTGGGCGGGCCCTGGACGCTGGCCGCGCTGGCCACGCTGGGGGCGCTGCTGTCGGTGGCCTATTCCTTTCGGCTGGTGGGCCGGACCTTCCTGGGCGCGGAACGGCACGACTATCCGCACCATCCGCATGACCCGCCCGAGGGCATGTGGGCCGCACCCGCGCTGCTGGTCGGGCTGGTGGTGGCCATCGGCCTGGCGCCCATGGCGATGACGGGCTGGATCGTGACCGCGGCGGCCGATGCCGTCACCGGCCAGTCGCTGCACCCGCATCTGAAGCTG
This sequence comes from Rhodobacterales bacterium, assembly GCA_014763725.1. GTDB lineage: Bacteria > Pseudomonadota > Alphaproteobacteria > Rhodobacterales > Rhodobacteraceae > JACXUX01. The sequence continues at coordinate 10,916 of JACXUX010000001.1, read as the reverse complement.
TGGCACGGGCTGAAGCCTGCGCTGGTCCTGTCGATCCTGGCCGTGGCTGGCGGGGCGCTGCTGTTTGCCGCCCATGGCGGCGCGGCGCGCGCCTGGGCCGCCCTGCCCCGGCTCGAGGGCAAGGCGATCTTCGACCGCACGACCGCGGCGCTGGCCGCGGCCGCCCGCCGCCTGGCCGAGGGCAGCCACGACGGCGCGCTGACGCGCTACATGGCCATCGCCACGGTGGCGATGGTGGCGGCCGGGGTCTGGGCCTTTGCCACGGGCGATCATGCCGCGGGCACCCGCGCGGGAACCCCGATCCAGCCGGTCGCGCTGGCGGGATGGACGCTGCTGATGGTCTGCACCGCGGCGACCGTGGTCGCGCACCGGCTGCGCATCCTGGCCGTGCTGCTGGTGGGGGTGGTGGGGCTGATGGTCTCGGTCGCCTTTGCCTATCTGGCCGCGCCGGACCTGGCGCTGACGCAGATCTCGGTCGAGGTGGTGACGGTCGTCCTGATGCTGCTGGCGCTGAACTTCCTGCCCAGGACCACGCCGCGCGAAAGCAGCGTGCCGCGCCGGCTGCGCGACGGCGGCGTGGCGGTCGCGGCGGGGCTGGCGGTGGGGGCGCTGACGCTGGCCATGCTGATGCGCGACTTTGCCCTGCCCAGCGTGGCCGACTACTACCTGGCCAATTCCAAGACCGAGGGCGGCGGCACCAATGTCGTCAACGTTATCCTGGTCGACTTCCGCGGCTATGACACCTTTGGCGAGATCACGGTGCTGGGGATCGGCGGGCTGCTGATCTATGCCCTGACCGAGACGATCCTGCGCGGCGGGCCGGCCAATGACCGGCTGCTGTCCTGGCCGCGCGACCGCGAGCGCGCGGGCGACCGGCATCCGATGATGCTGGTGGTGGCGACGCGGCTGATCCTGCCCATCGCGCTGATGGTGGGGGTGTTCATCTTCCTGCGCGGGCACAACCTGCCGGGCGGGGGGTTCATCGCCGGGCTGATCGTGTCGATCGCGCTGGTGATGCAATATGCCGCCTCGGGCTTTGGCTGGACCCAGGCGCGCCAGCGCATCGACTATCACGCGATGATCGGCGTGGGCGTCCTGGTCGCCGCGGGCACCGGGGTCGGGGCCTGGTTCAACGGCCTGCCCTTCCTGACCTCGGCCTATGGCTATGTCGATCCGCCCGTGGTCGAGGAATTCGAGCTGGCCACCGCCGCGCTGTTCGACCTGGGCGTGTTCCTGACCGTGACGGGGGCGGTGATGCTGACGCTGTCCTCGCTGAGCCGGGTCGCCGTGCGCGCGGGCGAGACGGTGGCCACCCGGCCCTATGACACCGATCCGCGCGCCACGCAGACGGGGGGGCACTAGGATGGAGTTGCTGATCGCGGCCGCGGTGGGCGGGCTGACGGCGGCGGGCGTCTATCTGATGCTGCGCCAGCGGGCGTTTCCGGTGATCCTGGGGCTGTCGCTGCTGTCCTATGCGGTGAACCTGTTCATCTTTGCCAGCGGGCGCGTGGCGCTGGCGCTGCCGCCCATCCTGGACAAGACCCAGGCCGGCTATACCGACCCGCTGCCGCAGGCGCTGGTGCTGACGGCCATCGTGATCAGCTTCGGCATGACCGGGGTGATCGTGATGATGGCGCTGGGGTCCTGGCTGCACGCGGGCGATGACCGCATCGACATGACCGACGACGACCGCGCGGCCGAGGGGCAGCCGCCCCGCGACCGCACCGCAACCGGGGACCGCGCATGATGGCGAGCCACTGGATCATCGCGCCCGTGGTGCTGCCCGCGATGCTGGGCGCGTTCCTGGTGCTGGCCTTGCGGCACGACCTGTGGCTGCAGCGGGTGTTCGGAACGGCGGGGATGGTGGCGCTGCTGGCGGTGGCGCTGGGCAACCTGGCCGCGGCCAGTTCCGGGCCGCCGCAGGTCTATCTGCTGGGCGACTGGCCGGTGCCCTTCGGCATCCTGCTGGTGCTGGACCGGCTGTCGGCGCTGATGGTGGCGCTGCAGGCGGGGCTGGCGCTGGCCGTCACCGTCTATGCCGTGGCGACGGGCTGGGACACGCGCGGGCGGCATTTCCACGCGCTGATGCAGTTCCAGATGATGGGCCTGTCGGGCGCCTTCCTGACGGGCGACGCCTTCAACCTGTTCGTCTTCTTCGAGGTGCTGCTGATCGCCAGCTACGGGCTGATGATCCATGGCGGCGGCGGCGCGCGGCTGAAGGCGGGGGTGCAGTACATCGCCTTCAACCTGGTCGGCTCGACGCTGTTCCTGACCGCGCTGGCCACGCTCTATTCCGTGCTGGGGTCGCTGACGATGGCCGACATCGCGGTGCGCGCGGCCGCCCTGCCCGCGGGCGAGGGCGCGATGCTGCGCGTGGCCGTCGTGCTGCTGTTCCTGGTCTTTGCGGTCAAGGGGGCGCTGCTGCCGCTGCAGTTCTGGCTGCCCGGCACCTATGCCGCGGCGCCGGGGCCGGTGGCGGCGCTGTTTGCGGTGATGACCAAGGTCGGCGCCTATGCGGTGATCCGGTTCCACCTGACCGTGTTCCCCGAAACGACCGCCGCGATCGGGCCGATGGTGGAAACCCTGCTGATGCCCGCGGCGCTGGCCACGCTGGTCGTGGGGGCGCTGGGGGTGCTGGGGGCGCGCACGCTGGGCCGGGCCGTGGCCTTTGCGGCGCTGGCCTCGATGGGCACGCTGTTCACGGCCGTGGCGCTGGGCACGCCCCAGGCGACGGCTGCCGCGATCTACTACACGCTGCATTCCACGCTGGCCGCCGCCGCGCTGTTCCTGGCCGTCGATCTGGTGCGCGACCGGCGCGGCGGCGACGGGCTGGACCTGGTGGCCCCGCCCATCGCCCAGGGCGGGCTGATCGCCGCGGTCTTCTTTGCCGGGGCGATCGCCATGGCGGGGATGCCGCCGCTGTCGGGTTTTCTGGGCAAGCTGCTGATCCTCGATGCCGCGCGCGGCCCGGTCCAAAGCTGGGTCTGGTCGGTCGTGCTGGTCACCAGCTTCCTGACCATCCTGGGACTGGCCCGCGCGGGCAGCCTGGTGTTCTGGAAGGCCCACCAGAGCCCTGCCGAGCCCGCCCCGCACCCGGCCGAGCCCTGGGCCTTTGCCGCCCTGGGCCTGCTGCTGGCGGGGCTGGTCGCGCTGACGGTGCTGGCCGGCCCCGCGATGGACTGGATCGGCGCCACGGCGGACGAGTTGCACGCCCGCAGCCCCTATCTCGACGCCGTGCTGAACGCGCGCCCCGTCGCCCAAGCCCTGCCGCCGGAGGGTTGAGATGCGCAGGATCTTCCCCCACCCCTATCTGTCGGCGATGCTGTTCGCGATCTGGCTTCTGCTGGTCAACAGCGTCAAGGCGGGCAGCCTGGTCATGGCCGCGATCCTGGCGATCCTGATCCCGCTGTTGACCGCGCCCTACTGGCCCGACCGGCCGCGCATCCGCAACTGGCCCGCGGCCATGGCCTATGTGGCGCTGGTGCTTTGGGACATCGTGGTGGCCAACGTGCAGGTCGCGCGGATGATCGTGTTCTGGCCGGTCAGTCGGCTGAAACCCGCGTGGTTCACCGTGCCGCTGGACCTGACCAGCCCCGAGGCGATCACCGTGCTGGCCGGCACCATCACCATGACGCCCGGCACGCTGACCGCCGACATCGCCGCCGACGGGCGCAGCCTGCTGATCCATACGCTGCACACCGACGACGCGGACGCCACCCGCGACGACATCAAGTCGCGCTACGAAGCCCGGCTGAAGAGGATTTTCGAATGATCCAGATCGCCGCCGCCTTTGCCATGGGCTGTTTCGGCCTGGGACTGCTGGCCAATCTGTGGCTGGCGCTGCGGTCCAGTTCCATGATCGACCGGATCCTGGCCGTCGACACCATGACGATCAACGTGATCGCGCTGATCGTGCTGTATGGCATCCACACCGGGTCGGGCCTGAACTTCGAGGCGGCGCTGCTGTTCGCCATGACCGGCTTCCTGGGCACCGTCGTCTACTGCAAGTATCTGTTGCGCGGCGACATCATCGAATGAGGCTGGCATGACCCTGATCGCGGAACTCCTGATCTCGGCCCTGCTGGTGGTGGGGGCGCTGTTCGGGCTGGCGGGCAACCTGGGCCTGCTGAAGCTGCCCGACACGATGACGCGCCTGCATGCGCCGACCAAGGCCACCACGGTGGGCGTGGGCACGGCGCTGATCGGGTCCATGGTCTATTTCCTGGTGTTTCAGGGCACCTTCACCTGGCATGAACTGCTGATCACGCTGTTCCTGCTGCTGTCGGCGCCGCTGACCGCGAACCTGATCGCCAAGGCCTATGTCCACCGCAGCCGCGGCCAGGAAACCCGCCCGCCCAGCGCGACCGGCGCGCCCTGGGCCACGCTGGAAACCGACGCCCAGGCCGCCGCGCGCCAGGACGGGCCCGCCGCCGAAAGCTGACCATCCGGTCAAGGATCGCCCCCGTCCCGCTTGCCCGCTGCGGCGGGCTGTGCCACCTTGCGCACACTTGCGAAAGGCGCGCCCCGTGCAGACCCAGCCCCCGCCCCCCGACCTGGCCCATCCGTCCGTCGGCACCGACCTTGTGCCGCAGACCCACAGCCGTCCGGGCCGCAACCCCGGCATGCCGCTGGATCTGGACTGGGTCGCCGCCGTCCAGGCCAATACCAGCGCGATCGAGCGCCGCTGCGCCAGCCTGCCCGGCCGCCGCAGCGTGAAAAAGGACTGGCAGGCCGCCTGGCTGTGCAAGGCCGTCAGCCTGATCGACCTGACCACCCTGTCGGGCGACGACACGCCGGGCCGGGTGCGCCGGCTCTGCGCCAAGGCGCGCCAGCCCGTCCGCCCCGACCTGCTGCAGGCGCTGGGGATGCAGGGGCTGACCGTGGGCGCGGTCTGCGTCTATCACGAGATGATCGAACCCGCCCTGCGCGCGCTGGAGGGCGCGGGGATCCCGGTCGCAGCGGTGTCCACGGGCTTTCCCGCGGGTCTGTCGCCCTGGGCCACGCGGATCGCCGAGATCCGCGCCAGCGTCGCGGCGGGGGCTGCGGAAATCGACATCGTCATCAGCCGCCGCCATGTGCTGACCGGCAACTGGCAGGCGCTGTATGACGAGATGGCCGAGATGCGCGCCGCCTGCGGGGCCGCGCATGTCAAGGCGATCCTGGCCACGGGCGAACTGGGCAGTCTGCGCAACGTGGCGCGCGCGAGCCTGGTGTGCATGATGGCGGGGGCCGATTTCATCAAGACCTCGACCGGGAAAGAGGCCGTGAACGCCACCCTGCCCGTCAGCCTGACGATGGTCCGCGCGATCCGCGCCTATCAGGACCGCACCGGCTTTCGCGTGGGCTACAAGCCGGCGGGCGGGATTTCCAAGGCCAAGGATGCGCTGGTCTACCTGTCGCTGATGAAGGACGAACTGGGCCACCCCTGGCTGCAGCCCGACCTGTTCCGCTTTGGCGCCTCATCCCTGCTGGGCGATATCGAACGGCAGCTGGAACACCATGTGACCGGCCAGTATTCGGCCGCCAACCGCCATCCGATGGGCTAGGCCATGACAATCCGCGACATCTTCGACCGCATGGACTATGGCCCCGCCCCCGAAAGCGCGGCCGAGGCGCTGGCCTGGATCGCGGGCCACCAGGGCCGGTTCGGCCACTGGATCGACGGGCGTTTCACCGCGCCGGGCGCGACCTTTGCCACGCGCAACCCGGCCACCGGGGCCGATCTGGCCCAGGTGACCCAGGGCACGGCGGGGGATGTCGACGCGGCCGTGGCGGCGGCGAAACGCGCCCAGGGCCGCTGGGCGCGCATGCCGGGGCATGAACGGGCGCGCATCCTCTATGCGCTGGCCCGCCTGGTGCAGAAGAACGTGCGCCTGCTGGCGGTGCTGGAAACGCTGGACAGCGGCAAGCCGGTCCGCGAATCGCGCGACATCGACGTGCCGCTGGTGGCGCGGCACTTCTATTATCACGCTGGCCTGGCCCAGCTGTTCGAGCAGGAGTTTCCGGGCCTGGCCCCCGTCGGCGTGGGCGGGGCGGTGATCCCCTGGAACTTCCCGTTGCTGATGCTGGCCTGGAAGGTGGCGCCCGCGCTGGCCGCGGGCTGCACGCTGGTGCTGAAGCCTGCGGAATGGACGCCGCTGACCGCGCTGCTGTTTGCCGAACTGTCGCGCCAGGCGGGCCTGCCCCGCGGCGTGCTGAACGTCGTCACCGGCGACGGGGCGACCGGGGCCGCGGTGGTGGCGCACCCGGATGTGGCCAAGGTGGCCTTTACCGGCTCGACCGAGGTGGGCCGCGCCATCCGCGCCGCCACCGCCGGCACGGGCAAGGCGCTGACGCTGGAACTGGGCGGCAAGTCGCCGTTCGTGGTCTTCGACGATGCCGACCTGGACAGCGCGGTCGAGGGGCTGGTCGATGCGATCTGGTTCAACCAGGGCCAGGTCTGCTGCGCGGGCAGCCGCCTGCTGGTGCAGGAAGGTGTCGCCGACCGCGTGCACGCGAAGGTGCGCGCGCGGATGGACGGGCTGCGCCTGGGCGATCCGCTGGACAAGTGCATCGACATGGGCGCCATGGCCGACCCGGTCCAGCGCGACCGCGTGGCGGCGCTGGTGGCGGGTGAACCGGGCGGCGACCGCCATGTGGCCGCCTGCCCCCTGCCCGCGCAGGGCTGCTACTATCCACCCACGCTGATCGCGGGGCTGTCGCCCGCCTCGCCCCTGATGCAGGACGAAATCTTCGGGCCGGTGCTGGTCTCGACCACCTTCCGCACTCCGGCCGAGGCGGTCGAGCTGGCCAACAACACCCGCTATGGCCTGGCCGCCAGCGTCTGGACCGAGAACCTGAACCTGGCGCTGGACGTGGCGCCCAGGCTGCGCGCGGGCGTGGTCTGGGTGAACGGCACCAACATGTTCGATGCCGCGGCAGGTTTCGGCGGGATGCGCGAATCGGGCTTTGGCCGCGAAGGCGGGCGCGAGGGGCTGCTGGCCTGGCTGCGCCCCGACCGGCCGGCCGGCAAACCGCCGAAGCCGGCGCCCACCCCAGCAGCCCCGGCCGAACCGCTGGTCGAGGGGATCGACCGGACCGCGAAACTCTACATCGGCGGCAGGCAGGTGCGCCCCGATGGCGGCTATTGCCGCCCCGTCTGGTCGCCGCGCGGCGCGCTGCTGGGCCATGTGCCGCTGGGCAACCGCAAGGACATCCGCAACGCGGTCGAGGCCGCCGTGGCCGCCCAGCGCGGCTGGGCGCGCCAGACCGCGCATGGCCGGGCGCAGGTGCTGTATTACCTGGCCGAGAACCTGGCCGCGCGCGGCGACGACCTGGCCCGCGGCCTGGCCGCGATGACCGGCCGCGACGGCACGGCCGAGGTGCAGGCCGCCGTCCGCCGCCTGTTCACCTGGGCCGCCTGGGCCGACAAGCTGGAGGGCGCGACCAAGCCCGTGCCGATGCGCGGCATCGCGCTGGCCATCCCCGAACCCGTGGGCGTGATCGGCGCCATCGCGCCGGACGAGGCGCCGCTGCTGGGCGCCGTCTCGATCCTGGGCCCGGCGCTGGCCTTCGGCAATGCCTGCGTGATCGTGCCCTCGCAGGCCACGCCGCTGGTCGCGGCAGAGCTTTACCCGCTGCTGGACACCTCCGACGTGCCGGGGGGAACGGTGAACTTCGTCACGGGCGAGGCGGCCGAACTCGCCCGCGCGCTGGCCGGGCACATGGAGGTCGATGCCCTCTGGTGCTTTGGCGCGGCGCCCCTGTCGGGGATGATCGAGGCAGGGTCCGTCACCAACCTGAAACGCACCTGGGTGAACCACGGCCGCGCCCGCGACTGGTGGGGCCCCGACGGCGAAGGCCCCGAGTTCCGCCGCGCCGCGACCGAGATCAAGACAATCTGGATCCCCTGGGGCGAATAGCGCCCCCGCCCCCGTCACGCGACGCCCGATTTCTTTCAAGAAATCGGGCCGGTTCCTTGCAAGGAACCGGCGTCAGGCCCGGCCGGCGGCGGCCGACAGGGTCAGCGGGTCGATGCCCATGCGCCGCAGCGCGGCCGTCCACTTGCCGCTGTCGTCGGCCGCAAAGACCAGATCGGCCGGCGCCTCGGCCGTCAGCCAGTCGTTGCGGCGGATCTCGGACTCCAGCTGGCCGGGGCCCCAGCCGGCATAGCCCAGCGCCAGGATCGCGCGCGACGGGCCCTGCCCGCGGGCCAGCGCGGCCAGGATGTCGATCGTGGCCGTCATGCCATAGCCGCCCGGCACCTGCATCGTCGCCCGCCCCGAGGTGTAGTCGCGCGAATGCAGCACGAATCCCCGCCCGCGTTCCACCGGCCCGCCGAAATGCACCGCCAGCACCTGCGCCTCGGGCGTGCGGGGGATCTCCAGCTGGTCCAGCAGCGCGGCAAAGCCGATCTCGGCCATCGGCTTGTTCACGATCAGACCCATCGCGCCCTCGGGCGAATGGGCGCAGATCAGCACCACGCTGCGGTCAAAGCGCGGGTCGCCCAGGCCGGGCATCGCGATCAGTATCTTGCCGGCCAGATCCATGGGCGCCTCCTGCGGCGGCAGGATGGACCCGGGCGGCCGCCATCTCAAGACCCGGCGATGTCACACGCGCCGGAACGTCGCCCAAATGTGATTTCCGTCGCCCGGGCGCCGTGCCTATCTGCATCCCATGAAAGCTGTCGCCCTGATCCTGATCGCCCTGCTGTCGCTGCCCGGCCCTGCCCGGGCCCAGACCGACATGCTGCGCGCGGAACTTCTGCCCGGCTGGCGCATGCCGGACGGCACCCGCATGGCCGCCCTGCGCCTGACTCTGGCACCCGAGTGGAAGACCTACTGGCGCCGTCCCGGCGATGCCGGCATCCCGCCCGAATTCGACTGGTCGGGGTCGGAAAACCTGGGCGCGGTGCGCGTCCACTGGCCACGGCCCGAGGTGTTCCACCTGAATGGCATGCAGACCATCGGCTATCGGCGCGAGGTGGTCCTGCCGATCGAGGTGACGCCGCGCGATCCCGCCCGCCCGGTGGTGCTGCGCGCGCAGGTCGATCTGGGCGTCTGCCACGACATCTGTGTGCCCGCCGCCCTGTCGCTGGCCGCCGAGCTGGCCGGGCCCGGGGCGCCTGATCCGGCGATCCGCGCGGCGCTGGCCGACCGGCCCGACACCGCGGCCGAGGCCGGGGTGCGCGGCGTCACCTGCCAGGTCGACCCCATCGCCGACGGGCTGCGGGTGACCGCCACGATCGACATGGCCGCCGCGGGGCGCGAGGAAACCGTGGTCCTGGACCCGGATGACCCCGACATCTGGGTGGCCGAGGCGCAGACCGACCGCCAGGGAACCCGCCTGACCGCCGTGGCCGAGATGGTCGCGCCCTCGGGCCAGCCCTTTGCGCTGGATCGCGGCGCGCTGCTGGTCGTCGTGCTGGCCGAGGGCCGCGCGGTCGAGATCGAGGGCTGCCCCGCCGCGCGCTGATCCCCCGTGGACCCGCCCCCGGGGACCCGCCGTCACTTGCGGCGCTGATGTTCGTCCAGCCGCGGCAGGATTTCCACGAAGTTGCAGGGCCGGTGGCGATAGTCCAGCTGCCAGACCAGGATTTCGTCCCAGGCGTCGCGGCAGGCGCCGGGGCTGCCCGGCAGGGCGAACAGATAGGTCCCCTGCGCCACGCCGCCCGTGGCGCGGCTCTGCACGGCCGAGGTGCCGATCTTCTGCATCGAGACGATGGTGAAGACCGTGCCAAAGGCCTCGATCTCCTTTTCATAGACGTCGCGATGCGCCTCGATCGTCACGTCGCGCCCGGTCAGGCCGGTCCCGCCGGTGGTCAGCACCACGTCGATGGCGGGGTCGGCGCACCAGGCGCGCAGCTGGTCGGCGATCTCGTCGCGTTCGTCGGGCAGGATGACGCGGGCGGCCAGAATGTGGCCCGCCGCCGTCAGCCGTTCGACCAGCGTGTCGCCCGACCGGTCCTCGGCCAGGCTGCGGGTGTCGCTGACCGTCAGCACCGCGATGCGGACGGGGATGAAGGTCTTGCTTTCGTCGATCCGGCCCATGGTTCTGCCCTTCTGTGGTGCGACCCCGGGGCTGCGCCCGGACCGCAGGAAATCCTTGCCCGCCGCGCTTCAGCCCTCGGACAGCCGCGCCTTCAGCGCCAGCAGGTCGGCCCAGGCCTCGCGCTTGGCGGACGGGGTGCGCAGCAGATAGGCGGGGTGGAACATCGGCAGCGCGGGCCGGCCGAAGGCCGTGGTCCAGCCGCCGCGCAGCCGCGTGATGCCGCGCTGGCCCAGCGCCGCCGCGCAGGAGGTATTGCCCATCAGAACGATCAGCGCCGGGTCCGCCAGATCGACATGACGCGCCACGAAGGGCAGCATCATCGCAATCTCGGCCGGTTCGGGGTCGCGGTTCTGCGGCGGCCGCCAGGGCATCACATTGGTGATGTAGACGGCCTGCGCCGGATCGGCCGCCGTCCGCGACAGCCCGATCGCGGCCAGCATCCGGTCCAGCAGCTGGCCCGCGCGGCCGACAAAGGGGCGGCCCTCCAGATCCTCGTCCCGGCCCGGCGCCTCGCCCAGGATCAGCACGCGCGCCCGCGGGTCGCCATCGGCAAAGACCAGGTTGCGCGCGCCCAGCTTCAGCGCGCAGTGGTCATAGGCGGCCAGCGCCGCGCGCAGGGCGTCCAGGCTGACCGCCCCCGCGGCCAGGGCGCGCGCCACGGCGACAGGGTCGCCCGCGGGCGGTGCGACGGGCGGCGCGGGGTCCGCCGCGGGCGCGGGCGCCACGGCGCGGGCCGCCGCCGGTGGGCGCGGATCGGCGGCGGTCCCGGGCAGGGCATAGCGGTCGACCGGCAGATCGCCGATCGCCTCATCCGCGCCCAGCTCGATCAGCCAGGCCAGCGCCGCCAGATCCGCCTGAAAGTCCCCGGTTCCGTCCATCGCCCCCCC
>JACXUX010000066.1 GCA_014763725.1 Rhodobacterales bacterium | reverse complement strand
GCGGCGGCCTCGCCCACTTCGGTGAAGTTGCGCTTGCCTTCGTTGTCGCCGCGGCCCAGGTCGTCGAAGCTGGCGCCTTCGGGTTTCACATGCGCCAGATCGGTGCGGTCCAGGTAGCTGATCGCCAGCTCGCGGAAGATGTAGTCCAGGATCGAGGTCGCCGACTTGATCGAGTCGTTGCCCTGCACCATGCCCGCCGGCTCGAACCGGGTGAAGGTGAAGGCCTCGACGAATTCCTCAAGCGGAACACCGTATTGCAGGCCGACGCTGACGGCGATGGCGAAGTTGTTCATCATCGCCCGGAAGCCCGCGCCTTCCTTGTGCATGTCGATGAAGATTTCGCCCAGCGAGCCATCGGCATATTCGCCGGTGCGCAGATAGACCTTGTGGCCGCCGACGATGGCCTTCTGCGTATAGCCCTTGCGCCGTTCGGGCAGCTTTTCGCGGTGGCTGCGGACGATTTCCTTGACGATCACCTTCTCGACGATCTTTTCCGCGATCATCTGGGCCTTTTCGGTGGGCGTGCCCTGGGTCAGGAGCTCTTCGGCGTCCTCGTCATCCTCGATCAGCGCGCTGGCCAGCGGCTGCGACAGTTTGGACCCGTCGCGGTAGAGCGCATTGGCCTTGATGCCCAGCGAATGGCTGAGTTCATAGGCCGACAGGCAGTCGGCGATGGTGGCCGAATTGGGCATGTTGATCGTCTTGGAAATCGCGCCCGAGATGAAGGACTGCGCCGCCGCCATCATGTGGATGTGGCTGTCGACCGACAGGAACCGGCGGCCCTTCTTGCCGCAGGGGTTGGCGCAGTCGAATACCGACAGGTGTTCGGGCTTCAGATGCGGGGCGCCTTCCAGCGTCATGGTCCCACAGACGTGGTCGTTGGCGGCCTCGATCTGGGCGCGGGTAAAGCCCAGGTGGCGCAGCAGGTCAAAGTTCGGATCGGCCAGCTTCTCGGCCGGGATGCCCAGCGTGCCCTGGCAGAAATCCTCGCCCAGCGTCCACTGGTTGAAGACGAAGCGGATGTCGAAGGCGGTAGGCAGCGCGGCCTCGATCTTCTCGATCTCGCGCAGGCCGAAGCCGTGGCCCACCAGCGCGGTGTGGTTGATGGCCGGGCAGTTGCCCAGCGACCCGTGGCCCACGGCATGGGCCACGATCTCGGCCACCTGCGCAGGGGCATAGCCCAGCGACTTCAGCGCGGCCGGAACCGAGCGGTTGATGATCTTGAAGTAACCGCCGCCTGCCAGTTTCTTGAACTTGACCAGGGCGAAGTCGGGCTCGATCCCCGTGGTGTCGCAGTCCATCACCAGGCCGATCGTGCCGGTGGGCGCGATGACCGACACCTGGGCGTTGCGATAGCCGTGCTTCTGGCCCAGCGACAGCGCCTCGTCCCAGGCCTCGCGCGCCAGCGCGATCAGGCTCTTTTCCGGGCAATGGGCAAAGTCCAGCGGCACGGGGTTGACGTTCAGCGCCTCATACCCCGCGCGGTCGCCATAGGCGGCGCGGCGGTGGTTGCGGATCACCCGCAGCATGTGTTCGGCGTTGCGCCCATAGCCCGGGAAGGCGCCCAGTTCGCCCGCCATCTCGGCGCTGGTGGCATAGGCCACGCCGGTCAGGATCGCGGTCAGCGCCCCGCACAGCGACCGGCCCTCGGGCGAATCGTAGCCCAGGCCCATGGTCATCAACAGGCCGCCGATATTGGCATAGCCCAGGCCCAGCGTGCGGAAGTCATAGGACAGCCGGGCGATTTCCTTCGACGGGAACTGCGCCATCATCACGCTGATTTCCAGCGTCAGCGTCCACAGCCGGCAGGCATGGACATAGGCCTCGGCGTCGAAGCGGTCGTCCTTCCAGAAGGTCAGCAGGTTGATCGAGGCCAGGTTGCAGGCCGTATCGTCCAGGAACATGTATTCCGAACAGGGGTTCGACCCCCGGATCGGCCCGTCGGCCGGGCAGGTGTGCCAGGCGTTCACCGTGTCGTGGAACTGGATGCCGGGGTCGGCGCAGGCCCAGGCGGCATGGCCCACCTGGTCCCACAGCTCGCGCGCCTTGACGGTGCGGGCCACCTTGCCGTCGGTGCGGCGCAGCAGCGCCCAGTCGGCATCGTCGCGCACCGCCTGCAGGAAGGCGTCGGTCACCCGCACCGAGTTGTTCGAATTCTGGCCCGACACGGTCATGTAGGCCTCGGAGTCCCAGTCGGTGTCGTAGGTCGGGAATTCGATGCCGGTAAAGCCCTGGCGGGCGTATTGCAGCACGCGGTTGGTATAGGTGTCGGGGATCATCGCCTTCTTGGCGGCGCGGATCGCGGCTTTCAGCGCGGGGTTCTTCGCGGGGTCGACCGCATCCTCGGACGATCCGTCCCACTGGCGGATGGCGGCAAAGATGTCGTTCAGCCGCGCCTCATGCGCCTTGGACCCGGCGACCAGGCTGGCGACCTTCTGTTCCTCGATCACCTTCCAGTTGATGAAGGCCTCGATGTCGGGGTGATCCATGTCGCAGATCACCATCTTGGCCGCGCGCCGCGTGGTGCCGCCCGACTTGATCGCCCCCGCCGCGCGGTCGCCGATCTTCAGGAAGCCCATCAGGCCGCTGGACTTGCCGCCGCCCGACAGTTTCTCGCCCTCGGCCCGCAGCGAGCTGAAGTTGGTGCCCGTGCCCGAGCCATATTTGAACAGCCGCGCCTCACGCACCCACAGGTCCATGATGCCGCCGTCGTTCACCAGGTCGTCCTTGACCGACTGGATGAAGCAGGCATGCGGCTGGGGATGTTCATAGGCGCTGGTCGAGGCGGTCAGCGTGCCCGTCCTGTGGTCGACATGGTAGTGGCCCTGGCCCGGGCCGTCGATGCCATAGGCCCAGTGCAGGCCGGTGTTGAACCACTGCGGGCTGTTGGGCGCGGCCATCTGGCGGGCCAGCATGTGGCGCATTTCGTCGTAATAGGCGCGGGCGTCGGCCTCGGTGGTGAAATAGCCGCCCTTCCAGCCCCAATAGGCCCAGGCGCCGGCCAGACGGTCGAACACCTGCCGGGCCGAGGTTTCGCCAACCACGCGCTGATCCTCGGGCAGGCCGGCCAGGGCGTCGGTGTCGGGCACCGACCGCCACAGGAATTCGGGCACACCCTTTTCCTTGACGCGCTTGAGCCGCGCGGGAACGCCCGCCTTGCGGAAATACTTCTGCGCCAGCACGTCGCTGGCGACCTGGCTCCAGCCGTCGGGGACTTCGACGGCCTCGTTGCGGAAAACGACCTTGCCGTCGGGGTTGCGGATCTCGCTGGTGGTGGTGGTGAAGGCGATCCCGCCATAGGCCCCGCTCTGGGCGGTGGTGAACTTCCGTTCGATCCGCATGTCCCCGTTCCTCTGCTGCCCGGCCGTTCCGGCCCGTTGTCCCGATCCCGTGCCCGGGCGGCGGAGGGGAAAACCGATCATACGCCCCGGGGCGACCCGGGCCGGTGGCGCACGACATGTGCGCGGTTACCTTTGACTATCCCCTCCGGACGCCACCACATCTAGTGTGTCGCCCGGCTACTTCGTCAATCTGTCGTAAACGCGGCGCGGGTGCAAACGATTCTTGGAGGGCTACGCCGTTGACGCGGCGGGCGTGCCCATCCACCAGGCTTGGCTGCGTTTCGCAAGCCTATGTGCGCGCCGGGGAAAAATTGCCGGCACCCGCTGGCCTTGGGCGCGGGGCCTGCAACGGCGGGTGAAGTGCGGCCCCTAGCTGCGCGGGCGGCGGTTGATCAGCACGATGCCCAGGGCCACCAGCCCCGCCGCCCCGATGATTCCCGGCCCCACCGGTTCACCCAGGATCAGCGCGCCGAAGGCCAGGCCGAAGACCGGCGTGAGGAAGGAAAAGCTGGCCACGCCCGAGGCCGGATAGACCGACAGCAGCCACAACCAGAACACGAATCCGGCCGCCACCACGATCACCCCCTGAAAGGCCAGCCCCAACAGGTGGATCGCCGCCAGATCGCGCACCAGCGGGCCAAAGGCCGGGGCCGCCGCCAGCAGGATCGGCCCCGACACCGCCACCATCCACAGAAGCTGCGTCTCGGGCCGCAGCCGGACCAGCGCCGTGCCGCGCGCCATCCAGGCGCTGGCCGCCCAGCCCACCGCGCCCCCCAGCGCACACAGATCGCCCGCCAGCGTGCCGCCCCAGGGCGCCGAGCCCTGGTCCAGAATCGCCCAGACCGTGCCGGCCAAGGCCAGCCCCAGCCCCAGCGCGCGGGTCCGCGTGATCCGCTCGCCCGGCAGCGTGGCATGGGCCATCAGCGCCAGCCACACCGGCATGGAATAGAAGATGATCGCCGTGCGCACCACGGTGGTCAGGTCCAGCGCCAGGAACAGGCACAGGAACTCGGCCGCAAAGACCAGGCCCACCAGCACTCCCGCCCCCGCGGTGCCCGGCTGATGCCCCAGCCCCCCGCGCCGCCACAGCACCCAGGCCGCCACGCAGGCCGTGGCGATGACCGACCGCAGCCCGGCAAAGAACACGGGCTGCAGCCCCTCGTTCACCACCTTGATGACGACCTGGTTGAACCCCAGCAGCGCCGCGAACCCCGTCAGCGCGATGGCCCCCGCGGCGTCGATCCTGTCCCTGCGCGCCATGGCCGCCCCCGTGTTCCCGCCGCAGGCTGGGGGGGCGCGCGGCCCGCGTCAAGCCGGTGATTGCCACTGGCCCCGCCCGCCAAACTCCCCTAAAGCCGGGGGACGACCGCCAACATCGGGCCGCCCATGACCGACATCATCGCCCGCTGCGAGGCCCGCGGCCTGCGCATGACCGACCAGCGCCGCACCGTGGCGCAGGTGCTGGCCCAGTCCGACGACCATCCGGATGTCGAGGAACTGCACGCCCGCGCCGCCCGCATCGACCCGCGCATATCGATCGCCACCGTCTACCGCACGGTCAAGCTGTTCGAAGAGGCCGGGATCCTGGACAAGCTGGAATTCGGCGACGGCCGCGCCCGGTATGAGGACGCCGAACGCGACCACCACGACCACCTGATCGACATGCAGTCGGGCGAGGTGATCGAATTCGTCGACCCCGACATCGAGGCGCTGCAGGACCGCATCGCCGAACGGCTGGGCTATCGGCTGGTCGGCCACCGGCTGGAGCTGTATGCCGTGCCGCTGAAGAAGGACTAGCCCCCCGCCATGACCGACAACCTGCGCGGCATCCTTCTGATGGTGGCCGCGATGGCGATCTTTGCCGTCGAGGACGTGTTCATCAAGCTGGTCTCGGCCAGCGCGCCGCCGGGGCAGATCCTGCTGGCGGTGGGGGTGGTGGGCACGCCGGTCTTTGCCCTGGGGGTGCTGCGCCAGCGCGGGCGGTTCTGGTCGCCCGATCTGGCCCATCCGGCGGTCGCGCTGCGCAACCTGGGCGAGGTGGTGGGCACCTTCGGCTTCATCACGGCGCTGGCGCTGACGCCGCTGTCCTCGGCCACCGCGATCTTTCAGGCGGCCCCCCCTGGCGATGACGCTGGGGGCGGAGATGCTGGCGGTCACGGGCGGGGCGGTGGTGCCGGGGCCTGCGCAGACGCTGATGCTGGGCGCAGGCATCGCCTGCGGCATCGGCGGCTACTGGCTGGTCACCGCCGCCAGCCGCGTGGGTGAAATCGCGGCCGTCACCCCCTTCCGCTACAGCCGGCTGGTCTTTGCGATGATCTTCGCGCTGACCGTGTTCGGCGAACGGCCCGATGCGGCGACGCTGGCGGGCACGGCGCTGATCCTGGGGTCGGGGCTTTACACCTTCGCCCGCGAACGGCGGCTGCGGCGCACCCTAGCCAGCGCGGCCGCCCCGCGCTAAAGGGACGCATCCTGCAACGCAGCATGGCAAGGAGCGGCCCATGTCCACCATCATCGGCATCCACGCGCGCGAGATCCTCGACAGTCGCGGCAACCCCACCATCGAGGTCGACGTGCATCTGGAATCGGGCGCGATGGGGCGGGCGGCCGTGCCCTCGGGCGCCTCGACCGGCGCGCATGAGGCCGTCGAACGCCGCGACGGCGATCCCGACCGCTACAAGGGCAAGGGCGTGCTCGAGGCCGTCGAGGCCGTGAACGGCGAGATCGCCGAAGAGATCGTGGGCTTCGACGCCACCGAACAGGTCGCCATCGACCGCACCATGATCGAGATGGACGGCACGCCCAACAAGGCGCGCCTGGGCGCCAACGCGATCCTGGGCGTCAGCCTGGCCGTGGCCAAGGCCGCGGCGGACTTCTGCGGCCAGCCGCTTTACCGCTATGTGGGCGGCACCTCGGCCCGGCTGCTGCCGGTGCCGATGATGAACATCATCAACGGCGGCGCCCATGCCGACAACCCGATCGACATCCAGGAATTCATGATCATGCCGGTGGGCGCGCACAGCCTGCGCGAGGCCGTGCGCATGGGCGCCGAGGTGTTCCACACGCTGAAGAAGGAACTGTCGGCCGCGGGCCTGTCGACCGGCATCGGCGACGAGGGCGGCTTTGCCCCCAACCTGTCGTCGACGCGCGATGCGCTGGACTTCATCCTGCGCTCGATCGAGAAGGCGGGCTATGCACCGGGCCAGGACATCCATCTGGCGCTGGACTGCGCCGCGACCGAATATTTCAAGGGCGGCCAGTATCACCTGTCGGGCGAGGGCAAGGTGCTGTCGGCGGCCGAGAATGTCGATTATCTGGCGCGGCTTTGCGCCGACTATCCGATCATCTCGATCGAGGACGGCTGCGCCGAGGACGACTGGGAAGGCTGGAAGCTGCTGACCGAGACGCTGGGCAACCGCATCCAACTGGTGGGCGACGACCTGTTCGTGACCAACCCCCGCCGCCTGGCCGAGGGCATCGCCCGCGGCTGCGCGAACTCGATGCTGGTCAAGGTCAACCAGATCGGCACCCTGACCGAGACGCTGGAAGCCGTCGAGATGGCCCACCGCGCCCGCTATACCAACGTGATGAGCCACCGGTCGGGCGAGACCGAGGATGCCACGATCGCCGACCTGGCCGTGGCCACCAACTGCGGCCAGATCAAGACCGGGTCGCTGGCGCGGTCGGACCGGCTGGCGAAATACAACCAGCTGATCCGCATCGAAGAGGGTCTGGGGGAATCGGGCGCCTACGCTGGCCGGTCGATCCTGCGCTGACCTGCACACGGGCGGGGGCCGTGCGGCCCCTGCCCCCGTCTGCGCGGCGGATCAGCCGGCGCGATCCTCGATCTGGTCGGCCAGCGCCTCGGCCCGGGCGGCCAGTTCGGCCAGCGTCTCGACCACCTGCGGCGCGATCACCGGCACCTCGATGCGTTCGGGCGCGGGGGCGGGGCACGCCTCGGCCTGGGCCAGGCGGTCCTTCAGCAGCGCGATCTCGTCCTGCAGGGCGGCCGTCCGGTCGGCCAGCATCAGCCCCGCCATCAGCAGCATCCGCGCCTCGGGCAGGCGGCCCTGCGCGACCAGGGGCTGGGCCTCGGCATCCAGGATCTGGGCCGCGGCCAGCAGGAAGCGTTCCTCGCCCTCGCGGCAGGCGACGCTGAAGGGGCGCCCGCCGATCACGATCTGAACCTCAGCCATCGCGGCCCTCCGCCACCAGGGGTTCCAGTTCCGACAGCAGTTGCCCCAGCGCGGCCGTCTCGCCCGCGCGCAGGGCCTGCAGCGCCTCGACCTCGGCCGCCAGCGCGCGGTTGACCGCCTGGGGATCGACCTCGGCCTGCGCGGCCTCGCGCAGCGCGCGCACATGATCGCGCAGCACGATGACATTCTTGCGCATCCGCGTCAGGTCCAGCCCCTGGGCGTCCAGCTGCGCGGTCAGCCGCTCGGCCCGGGCGCGCAGGTCGGCCGCCTCGGCCGCGCGGGCCTCGGCCTGGGCCAGGGCCGTGGCCGCCAGATCCACATCGGCGCGCAGCGCGGCCAGCTCCTCCTCGGCGGCGGTGCGGGCGGATTGCTCGGCCGCCAGCGCGCGTTCCAGCGCCTGAAGTTGCGCGGCCAGATCGGCCGACCGGTCGCGTTCGGCGGCCAGGTCCGCGGCCAGCGCAGCGGCCCGGTCGCGTTCGGCGGCCAGCGCGGCGGCGTGGTCCCCCGCCCCATCGACCCGCGGCGCGTCCTGCGCGGCCAGATCCTGATCCCGCCGGGCCAGTTCGTGGCGCAGCAGGGTCAGCTCGGCCTCGGCCGCGGCCAGCGCCTCGGCCCCCGCGGCGGCGCGGGCGCGCCAGTCGGCGGCCTCGGCCAGCGCAGCCTCAAGCCCGGCGGCGGCCGCGGCGCGATCGGCAAGCCGCCCCAGGCCCCGGCCGATCCGGTCCAGCGCCGCGGTGACGCGCCGCTCCAGCTCGGCCAGATGGGCCAGATCGTGTTCGTCATGCGCCATGGTCGGTCATCCCAAGCCCCTGTCCCTTGGGTAACCCTGGGCGAAGGCAGGGCGCAAGCCTTTCCCGCCGGGGTCAAGCCAAGGCTTGATCTTGGACACGGGGCTGCTAGGACGGCCCCAACCCCACCGCGAAAGGACGCCGACCTTGGATATCGCCACCCTCCGCTCGTCCCATCCCGACCATTGGCGCAAGGCCTGCGCGCTGCGCGTGCTGGCGATGGATGCCGTCCAGGCCGCGAATTCGGGCCATCCGGGCATGCCGATGGGCATGGCCGACGTGGCCACCGTGCTGTTCGAACGGCATCTGAAGTTCGACGCCAGCTGCCCCGACTGGGCCGACCGCGACCGCTTCGTGCTGTCGGCCGGGCACGGGTCGATGCTGCTGTACGGGCTGCTGCACCTGACCGGGCATGCCGACATGACGCTGGACCAGATCCGCGCCTTCCGCCAGTGGGGGGCGATCACGGCGGGCCATCCGGAATACGGCCACGCCAGCGGCGTGGAAACCACAACCGGCCCGCTGGGCCAGGGGCTGGCCACCGCCGTGGGCATGGCCATGGCCGAGGAGTCGATGCGCGCCCGCTGGGGGGCGAAGATCGTCGACCACCGCACCTGGGTGATCGCGGGCGACGGCTGCCTGATGGAGGGCATCAGCCACGAGGCCATCGGCCTGGCCGGCATGCAGCGGCTGTCGCGGCTGATCGTGCTGTGGGACAACAACGGCATCTCCATCGACGGCAAGGTCAGCCTGTCCGACATCACCGACCAGCGCGCCCGCTTTGCCGCCGCGGGCTGGACGGTGCTGTCCTGCGACGGCCACGACCCCGACGACATCGACCGCGCGCTGACCGCGGCGCGGGCCTCGGACCGGCCGGTGCTGGTCGACTGCCAGACCCATATCGGCTATGGCAGCCCGAAGAAGCAGGACACCGCCGGGGCGCACGGCAGCCCGCTCGGCCCCGACGAGATCGCCGCGACCCGCGCGATCTATGGCTGGGACCACGGCCCCTTCGAGATCCCCGAGGATCTGCGCGCCGCCTGGGCCGCCATCGGCGCGCGCGGCGCAGCCGAGCGTGCGGCATGGGAGGGTCGCCTGGCCGCCCTGTCGGAGGCCAAGCGCGCCGAATTAGCCCGCCAGCTGTCGGGCGCCGCGCCCCGGAAACTGGCCGCCACCATCCGCGCGATCAAGAAGACCGCGGTCGAGACTGCGCCGAAGATCGCCACCCGCCGCGCCAGCGAGATCGTGCTCGAGGCGGTGAACCCCGTGATGCCCGAAACCATCGGCGGCTCGGCCGACCTGACGGGGTCGAACAACACCCGCACGAAAGACATGGGCATCTTCGCCCCCGAAAACCGCGCCGGCCGCTATGTGCACTATGGCATCCGCGAACACGGTATGGCCGCGGCGATGAACGGGCTGGCGCTGCATGGCGGGGTGCGGGCCTATGGCGGCACCTTCCTGGTCTTTGCCGATTATGCGCGCGGCGGGATGCGGCTGTCGTCGCTGATGGGGCTGCCCGTGACCTATGTGCTGACGCATGACTCGATCGGCCTGGGCGAGGACGGCCCGACCCACCAGCCGGTCGAACATCTGGCGATGCTGCGGGCCACGCCCAACCTGCATGTCTTTCGCCCCGCCGACCTGACCGAGACGGCCGAGGCCTGGGAACTGGCGCTGACCGCGACCCGCACGCCCGCCGTGCTGGCGCTGAGCCGGCAGAACCTGCCCAGCGTGCGCACCACCTTCTCGGGCCAGAACCTGACCGCCCGCGGCGGCTATGTCCTGGCCGAGGCGGGGGCGAAACGCCAGGCGATCCTGCTGGCCACGGGGTCCGAGGTCGAGATCGCGCTTGCCGCGCGCGCGATGCTCGAGGCCGAGGGGATCGGCACCCGCGTCGTCTCGATGCCCTGCTGGGAACTGTTCGAGGACCAGCCCCCCGAATACCGCCGCAAGGTGCTGCCCCCCGGCTCGGTGCGCGTGGCGGTCGAGGCGGGCATCCGCTTCGGCTGGGACCGCTGGCTGTTCGGCGAGGGCGGCCGGCGCGAGAAGTCGGGCTTCGTCGGCATGCACGGCTTTGGCGCCTCGGCCCCGGCCGACCGGCTCTACAAGGAGTTTGGCATCACCGCCGAGGCGGTGGCCGACAAGGTGCGCGCCCTGCTGGGCTGAACCCGGCCGCCCGCCCCCGGCCGGGGGCGGGCCGGCAAATTCCTTGGAAGGAATTTGCCCGTTTCCTTGCAAGGAAACGGGCCCCCTGCCCCGGCGGCAGCGCCCCTGCCCGGCCTAGTGCCCGGCCCGGGCGCCCGTCACCGCGGCCAGCGCCGGGCCGATCACCCGGCTGGCCAGCGGGATCAGCGCCGCGCCCAGCCCCACGCCCACCACCCCGTCGCAGAAGGCGGTCACGGCCCAGCCGGTCAGACCCTGTGCCGCGGCGGGCACGGCATGGGCCGCAGCCTCGGCCCAGTGGTGGATCGTGTCATAGGGCAGGTGCCAGCCCAGATCATGCGCGCCATGCACCACGATGTTGCCGCCCACCCACAGCATGGCCGCGGTGCCCACGGTCGCCAGCGCGGCCAGCAGCCGCGGCATGGCCGTAACCAGCCCCCGCCCCAGCGCGCGGGTGGCGGCCAGCCGCCCCTCGGCCGCCAGATGCAGGCCCGCGTCGTCCATCTTCACGATGGCCGCCACCGCGCCATAGACCGCGACCGTGATCGCCAGCCCCACAACGGCCAGCGTCGCGGCCTTCAGGATCAGGCTGTCGGCCTCGATCACGCTCAGCGCGATGGTCATGATCTCGGCCGACAGGATGAAATCGGTCTTGATCGCGCCCGCCACCTTTTCCTCTTCCAGATGGGCGGGGTCGTGTTCCTCTTCCAGATGGGCGGGGTCGTGCACGTCATGGGCGGCCTCGACCCCCGGGTCGGCATGGGGGGCCAGGGCGTGGACCAGCTTTTCCGCCCCCTCGAAACACAGATAGAGCCCCCCCAGCATCAAGAGCGGCGTGATCGCCTGCGGCAGGAAGGACTGCAGCAGCAGCAGCGCGGGCAGCAGGAACAAGAGCTTGTTCCGGACCGACCCCCGCGCGATGCGCCAGATGATCGGCAGCTCGCGCACGGGGTGAAAGCCCGTGACATATTTCGGCGTGACTGCGGTATCGTCGATCACCACGCCCGCGGCCTTGGCCCCCGCCTTGCCCGCCGCCGCCGCGATGTCGTCGACCGAGGCCGCCGCCAGCTTGGCGATCGCCGCCACATCGTCCAGCAGCGCCAGAAGACCGCTCATCCCGCAAACCCCTTGCCCGAAATCGCGACCAGCCTAGCCGACCGCCGCGCCCCGGGCCACCCC
>JACXUX010000355.1 GCA_014763725.1 Rhodobacterales bacterium | reverse complement strand
CTGACCGACATGGCGCGGGCGGCATAGGCCACACATACCGACGCCGACCGCGCCATGTCGGACAACAAATAACACTTGCTCGACGTGACGGCATCTCACAGCAGCACCGCGGCGGCCAGACCCAGGAAGGCCAGGAAGCCCACGACATCGGTGACGGTCGTCACGAAGGGCCCCGAGGCGAGCGCGGGGTCGATGCCCAGCCGGTCGAGCCCCACCGGGATCAGGATGCCCCCCAGCGCCGCGGCCACCAGCGTCAGCACCATGGCCAGGCCGATCACCAGCGCCAGCATCGGCAGGCCGAACCACAGCGCCGTCACCCCCGCCATGACGGTGCCGAACAGCAGGCCGTTGACCGCGCCCACGGCCACCTCGCGCCGGACGACGCGCAGCATGTTGCGCGCGGTCAGGTCGCGCGTGGCCAGCGCGCGCACGGCCACCGTCATGGTCTGGGTGCCGGCATTGCCGCCCATCGAGGCCACGACCGGCATCAGCACGGCCAGGGCCACCAGCGCCTCGATCGTGGCGGCGAAAAGGTCGATCACAAGGCTGGCCAGGATCGCGGTGACCAGGTTCACGCCCAGCCACAGCGCGCGGCCGCGCGCGGCCTGGGCCACGCTGTCGGAAAGGCTGGCCTCATCCCCCACGCCGGCCATGCGGAGGATGTCTTCCTCGTGCTCCTCATCCAGGACGGTCATCGCGTCGTCGATGGTGATGACGCCCGCCAGCCGCCCCGCGGCATCGACCACGGGCAGGCTGATCAGGTGATACTGGGTGAAGATCCAGGCCACCTCGGTTTCCGATTCGGTGGCGGGGACGGTGCGGAAGCTGCCCTCGGTCAGGGCGGTCAGGGCGGTGTCGCGCCGCGCCGACAACAGGCGGCCCAGCGTGACATAGCCCTGCGGGCGCATGCGCGGATCGACCAAGATGACGTGATAGAACTGGTTGGGCAGGTCTGTCGCGGCGCGCAGCCAGTCGATCGCCTCGCCCACCGTCCAGTGCAGGGGGGCGATCACCAGTTCGCGCTGCATCAGGCGACCGGCCGAGTATTCCGGATAGGCCAGCGCCTGTTGCACGGCGACGCGGTCGACACCTTCCAGCGCGCCCAGGATGCGGGCCTGCTGGGGTTCCTCGAGATCCTCGAGGATGTCGACCACGTCGTCGGTGTCCAGTTCGCGCACCGCCTCGGCCACCACATCGGCGGGCAGGCTTTCGATCACCTCCTCGCGGATCGCCTCGTCGATTTCCGACAGGATCTCGCCGTCGATCTGGCGGCCCCAGAGCGCCAGCAGCGCCTGGCGGTCGGCCGGTTCGACCTGTTCCAGCAGGTCGGCGATGTCGGCGGCATGCAGCGGGTCCAGCAGGTCGGTCAGGCGCAGGACATCGCCCGCCGCGGCCGCGTCCAGCACGGCGGCCACCAGGGCCGGGGTCAGCGCCTCATCCTCGATCCGTGCTGCCGGTTCCGCCATGCCGCCCCCCCTGTGACCCCGGCAGGGTAGCGCAGGGGAATTTTGCGAAACAGGGGGCGCGGGCGATTTTCGCGGCCGGCGAAAGCGCCTAGGCTGCCGCGGCCGACCAAGCGGAGGATGCGATGGCCGAACTGATCCTGGGGCAGGTGCTGCGGTTTTCCGGCGACCCCTTCGTCGAGGGGCCCGAGGCCGCGCGGTTCGACAGCCACGGCGCGGTGCTGGTCGAGGATGGCCGCATCACGGCCGTGGGCGCGGCGGATGCCCTGCGCGCGGCCCATCCGCAGGTGCCGGTGACCGACATGGGGCGGGCGCTGATCTCGGCCGGATTTGTCGATGCGCATGCGCATTATCCGCAGACGGCGATCATCGCCAGTTGGGGCAAGCGGCTGATCGACTGGCTGAACACCTATACCTTCCCCGAAGAGATGCGCCTGGCCGACCCCGCCTATGCCGCCCGGATCGCGGCACGGTATCTGGACCTGACGCTGGCCAACGGCACGACCGCCGTCTGCAGCTACTGCACCATCCATCCGGGCAGCGTGGAGGCGATCATGGCCGAGGCGCAGGCGCGCGGCCAGCGGATCTGGGCGGGCAAGACCTGCATGGACCGCAATGCGCCCGAGGGGCTGCGCGACACCGCGCAATCGGCCCATGACGACAGCGCCCGGCTGCTGGCGCGCTGGCACGGGGTGGACCGGCTGTCCTATGTGATCACGCCGCGCTTTGCGCCCACGTCCAGCCCCGACCAGCTGGCGGCGCTGGGGGCGCTGTGGGCCGCGCATCCCGACTGTCTGATGCAGACCCATCTGAGCGAGCAGCCGGACGAGATCGCCTGGGTCCGGTCGCTGTTCCCCGGGGCGCGCGACTATCTGGACACCTATGAATCGCACGGCCTGCTGGGGGCGCGGGGCGTCTATGGCCATGCGATCCACCTGACCCCGCGCGAACGCGCACGGCTGGCCGAGGTGGGGGCGGGGCTGATCCATTGCCCGACCTCGAACAGCTTCATCGGGTCGGGGCTGTTCGACATGGGGCTGGCGCAGACGGGCGCGCGGGTGGGGCT
>JACXUX010000065.1 GCA_014763725.1 Rhodobacterales bacterium | reverse complement strand
GCTTTACCCTGCGCGCGGCGGGCGGGGCGGCGGTGGGCACCGCGGCGGGGATGCTGGCGGTGGCCGCCCTGCCCGAAACCGACCCGGCCGGCGGCTTTCTGACCGGGCTGGGCTTTGCCGGCTGGGGGTGGCTGGCGCCGCTGATCCTGCCGCCCGTGGCGGCGGTGACGGCCTTTCTGTCCACCCGTGCGGCCGCGTTCCGCAAACTGAGGGAACTGACCTGACATGCCGATGCCGCTGCGCTGGATCGTCTCGCTTCTGTTCAGCCTGCAGATCTATCTGGTGATGGGGCTGATGGCGCTGTGGTTCACGCCCTGGGCGGCGGTGGACCGACGCGGCGCCTATGCCGCGGTGCGCACCTGGTGCCGCTGGGTGCGCTGGTCGGCGCGGGTGATGCTGGGCCTGCGGACCGAGGTGCGCGGCCAGATCCCCCGGGGCGAGGTGCTGATCGCGGCCAAGCACCAGAGCTTCCTCGACATCATCCTGATCGTGTCCGAGGTGCCGCGACCCAAGTTCATCATGAAGAGCGAGCTGAAATGGGCGCCGATCTTGGGCTGGTATGCGCTGCGCATCGGCTGCGTGCCGGTCGACCGGGGCAAGCGCGGCCAGGCCATCGCCCAGATGAAGGAGGGCGTGAGGAAGGGCCAGGCCCTGCCCGGCCAGCTGATCATCTATCCCGAAGGCACCCGCACCGCGCCCGGCGCGCGGCCGGCCTACAAGATCGGGACCGGGGTGCTGTATGACCAGCTGGGCCAGACCTGCGTGCCCGCGGCCACGAATGTGGGCATCTTCTGGCCGCGCCGCGGGGTGCTGCGCAAGCCGGGCGTGGCGGTGGTGGAATTCCTGGCCCCGATCCAGCCGGGCATGAACACCGGCGCCTTCATGGCCGAACTGGAGCGCCGGATCGAGGGCGCCACGGGCCGTCTGCTGGCCGAGGGCGGGTTCACCCGCTGACAGCGGCGCGCAGCGATCCTTCTGCGAAGGATCGGCCGTGGGGGCGGATCAGGCCGCCAGCCCCTTGGTCCCCATCTCCAGGAACTTGTTGCGGCGGTCGCGGATCAGGGTGTCGGGCTTTTTCGCCGACAGCTCCTTGAGCATGATCTCGATCGCCTTGCCCACGGCCTCGATCGTTTCCTTGCGGCCGCGCTGCGCGCCGCCCAGGGGTTCCTTGATGATGCGGTCGATCACGCCCAGCTTCTGCAGATCCTGCGCGGTCAGGCGCAGCGCCTCGGCCGCTTCGCGCATCTTTTCGGCATCCTTCCACAGGATGCTGGCGCAGCCCTCGGGGCTGATCACCGAGTAGACCGAATGTTCCAGCATGGCGACGCGGTTGGCGGTGGCAAAGGCCACGGCGCCGCCCGACCCGCCCTCGCCGATCACCACGCTGACCAGGGGAACGCCGATTTCCAGACATTTGGCGGTGGACCGGGCGATCGCCTCGCTTTGCCCGCGTTCCTCGGCGCCCTTGCCGGGATAGGCGCCGGGCGTGTCGATCAGCGTGATCACCGGTAGGCGGAAGCGGTGCGCGAGGTCCATCAGCCGGATCGCCTTGCGATAGCCTTCGGGCCGGGCCATGCCGAAGTTGTGCTCGATCCGCGTCTTGGTGTCGTGGCCCTTTTCGTGGCCGATCACCACCACCGGCTGGTCGTTGAACCGGGCAAGGCCCCCGAACACCGCCTGGTCGTCGGCAAAGCCGCGGTCGCCGGCCAGGGGCATCACGTCGCTGAACAGCGCCGCCACATAGTCGCGGCAATGCGGCCGGTCGGGGTGGCGGGCGACCTGGCATTTCTGCCAGGGCGTCAGGGTGCGATACAGATCGCGCAGCGCCGCCTCGGCCTTGCGGTCCAGCGCCTCGGCCTCCTTGGACACGTCCATCTCGGAATTCGCCCGGGCCAGGGCGCGCAACTCCTGGGCCTTGCCTTCGATCTCGGCCAAGGGCTTTTCGAAGTCGAGGTAGTTCATCGCGCGCTCCCTGCGGGTGATGGGCGTATATGACCGGATGGGGGCGCGATTGCAACCGAAGGCGCGGGTGCAGACAGCAACGCCCCGGGGCAAGCCCCGGGGCGCGCATCCTCCCCGATGTGCCGGGCGGGCCTCCATTCCCGGGACCGGCGCTGGGTTGTTCGCATACTGCCCTGATTCCGCGTGCCTGTCATCAATTCGCGATGAAAGTGCAGGCGGTTTGCAAAGCGTGGCGGATCAGTTCACGCCGGCCAGCTGCAGCAGCTGCGCGAACTGGTCCGCGGTCAGCACGCTGCGCCAGTGATCGGCGCAGGCCGACCGCATCAGGATCAGCCGGGTTTCGTTGTCGCCGATCTGGCGGGCCAGGGCCTCGCGCTCGGCCGCGGGGGCGTTGGCGACGATGGCGGCCTGCATCTGCGCGCGCAGGGCGGCGGTCTCATCCTCGAGCGCGCCACGGCGGGCGGGCATGACGGCCAGGAAGGATTTCAGCGCCTCGCGCTGTTCGGCGGTCAGGCCCAGGGCATCGGCATTCTTGGCCAGCACGGGCGTCAGCAGGATGACGGGCGCGGACAGGCCCTTGTCCTGGGGGGTCGCGGGCGTCTGGGCCAGCGCGGCCCCGGGCAGGATCAGCGCCAGCGTGGCGGCACGAAGAAGTCGGGTCATCATGTCCTCATGAAAAGGTTCCAGCGCGGGAACCTTTCGCAGGGATGCCGCAAGACTGGGCTGATCCAGATCAAGCCGCGCTGCGACATCCGTTCGCATGCCGCCCCACCGTTCAGCCGCCGATCAGCTCGGCCTGACGCAGGATGACCTCGGCCTGGCGGATGCTGGCGATGTCGATCAGGCGGCCCTTGTAGGTGACCGCGCCCTGGCCTGCGGCCTTGGCGGCCTCCATCGCGGCCAGGATTTCGCGCGCCTCGGTCAGGGCGGCGTCCGAAGGGGTGAAGACCTCGTTCGCCAGCGCCACCTGTTTGGGGTGGATCGCCCATTTGCCGACCATGCCCAGCGTGGCCGACCGCCGCGCCTGGGCGCGGAAGCCCTCATCATCGCTGAAATCGCCATAGGGGCCGTCGACCGGCAGGATGCCATGCGTGCGGCAGGCGGCGACGATGGCGGCCTGGGCCCAGTGCCAGGGATCGGCCCAGTATTTCGCGCCGTCCCGCAGCATGTAGTAGTTTTCCTGCGTGCCACCGATGCCGGTGGTGGCCATGCCCATGCTGGCGGCAAAGTCGGCGGCGCCCAGGCTCATCGCCTGCAACCGGGGCGAGGCGGCGGCGATCTCCTCGACATGGGCGATGCCGGCGGCCGATTCGATAATGACCTCCAGGCTGATCGGCCGGGTGCGGCCCATGGCGCGTTCGACGGCTGTGACCAGCGCGTCGACGGCATAGATGTCGGCGGCGCAGCCCACCTTTGGGATCATGATCTGGTCCAGCCGCGGCCCGGCCTGTTCCAGCAGGTCGACCACGTCGCGATACCAGAACGGCGTATCCAGCGCGTTGATGCGCACCGACAGCGTCTTGCGGCCCCAGTCGAGGGCGTTGATCGCCTGGATGATGTTGGCGCGCGCCTGGGGCTTGTCGGCAGGCGCCACGCTGTCTTCCAGGTCCAGGTTGATCACGTCGGCGGCGCTGGCGGCCATCTTTTCGAACAGCGCAGGGCGCGAGCCGGGGCCGAACAACTGGCAGCGGTTGGGGCGGGCGGGCGGCGGGGGCTGCAGGCGAAAGCTCATGGATTACCCTTGCAAGGAAGTTTCGTTCTTGCCTGCCCGCTGGTTATTTAATTGCGCCGCACTGCGCAAGTGCTATTACGCAGGCGCAGCAACCGTGGCCCGCCCCCGGCGCCGGGCGCCAACCGGGCCTTGACCGGCGGGGGGCCGCAGGCGCAAAGCGCAGGAACCATTCGCCCCGGAGATCACCATGAGCCGCATCGTCTATGTCAACGGAACCTACCTGCCCGAGGAAGAGGCGACCGTGTCGATCTTCGACCGCGGCTTCCTGATGGCCGATGGCGTCTATGAGGTGACCAGCGTGCTGGACGGCAAACTGATCGACTTTGCCGGCCATGCCGCCCGGCTGGACCGCAGCCTGCGCGAGCTGGACATGGACAGCCCCGTCACGACCGAGGAGCTGCTGGAGATCCACCGCCGCCTGGTGGCCGAAAACGCCATCGACGAAGGGCTGGTCTATCTGCAGATCACCCGCGGCAACCCGGGCGACCGCGACTTCGCCTTCCCCGAACCGGGCACGACCGCGCCCACGATCGTGCTGTTCACCCAGGCCAAGCCCGGCCTTGCCGACAGCCCGGCCGCTAAGAAGGGGATCCGCGTGATCTCGATCCCCGATGTCCGCTGGGGCCGGCGCGACATCAAGACGGTGCAGCTGCTGTATCCCAGCCTGGGAAAGATGATGGCCAAGAAGGCCGGCGCCGACGATGCCTGGATGGTCGAGGACGGCTTCGTGACCGAGGGCACGTCGAACAACGCCTATATCGTCAAGGGCAGCCGGATCATCACCCGCCAGCTGGGCAACGAGATCCTGCACGGCATCACCCGCGCCGCCATCCTGCGCTTTGCCCGCGAGGCGCAGATGGAGGTCGAGGAACGCCCCTTCACCGTGGACGAGGCCAGGGAGGCGGATGAGGCCTTCATCACTTCGGCCAGCGCCTTCGTCATGCCGGTGGTCGAGATCGACGGCCAGGTCCTGCGCGACGGCACCCCCGGCCCGGTGGCGCGCCGCCTGCGCGAGCTCTACCTGGACGAGATGCTCAAGGCCGCCGTCTGATCCGTCAGTCGCGCGGACCCACGTTTTCGCGGAAGGCCACCTCGAAGGCGGCCTTCTTGGCGTCGTCCGCGGCGGTCTGGTTCTGCGCGACCCAGTCGGCATAGGGCATGCCGTAGACGATCTCGCGCGCCTGATCCTTGGTCATGTCGATGCCGCGGGCATTCGCAGCCTCCTGATACCAGCGGCTCAGGCAGTTGCGGCAGAATCCGCCCAGGTTCATCAGGTCGATGTTCTGCACATCGGGCCGCTTGACCATCAGGTGATGGACCAGCGCGCGAAAGGCGGCGGCTTCCAGTTCGGTGCGGGTGGCGTCGTCCATGGGATCCTCAGGTGACATCGGCCAGGGCGGCCGTCAGGTGGGGGGCCAGCCGGTCGGCCCAGTTCTGCTGCGCCTCCGGCGTGGCGATCAGGTCGTTGCGCAGCTCGATCAGCGTGTTGTGCCGGCCCGGCGCCAGCGCGTGGCGGTCGATCG
Organism: Rhodobacterales bacterium; assembly: GCA_014763725.1. Classification (GTDB taxonomy): domain Bacteria; phylum Pseudomonadota; class Alphaproteobacteria; order Rhodobacterales; family Rhodobacteraceae; genus JACXUX01. The sequence continues at coordinate 6,452 of JACXUX010000065.1, read as the reverse complement.
CATCGCCGGGCAGGTGGCCGGAATAGGGTTCGTTGTCGCCCACGCACAGGCCCGGTTCCGCCGCCAGCCGCACCAGCAGCGCCCGCGAGAGCCGGTCGCCCAGCGGCGAATGCAGGATGCCCACGGCCCAGGGCCGCAGCGCGCGCCCGCGCAGGCAGGGGGTAAAGCTGTGCACGGCGACGATCACCGTATCGGACCGCCGCGCCGCCAGCCGCGCCAGCGCCGCGTGATAGGGCCGATACAGCCGGTCCAGCCGACGCTCGACCTCGGCCGCGTCGACATGGCGGTTCGCGGGGATGATCGTGCCGTCATACAGGCGCATGACCAGCGTGGGGTCATCCTCGCCCCGGTTGGGGTCGATCACCAGGCGGCTGAAGTCCGACAGGATCGCCGGGCTGTCCAGCCGGTCGGCCAGCGCCCGCGCCAGACCCGCTGCGCCCAGGTCATAGGCGATGTGGCGGCCCATGTCCGCATCCGCAATGCCCAGCGACCCGCCGCCCACCCAGTCGGGCACGCGGTTGGTCGCATGATCGCAGGTCACCAGCCAGCGACCGGGGCGGTCCTCGCCATGGATGTGAAAGGGGGCGGTCATCGTCACGTCATCGCATTGCGGCAGGCTGCGGGGGCATCCGCACAGGGATAGGGGAAAGTTCCGCCTGCGAAAAGGGCACATTGCCACGGCCGCCCGTCCCCGGGGGCCTGCGTGTTGCCCGACCCGGCGAATCCCGCCATAACGGCCGCGGCCCACCACCCCACCGCACACCAGCTGAGGAACCCGACTGCATGAGACGCCTCCGCAATGTGAAGATCGTGGCCACGCTGGGCCCGGCCTCTTCCGACTATGACACGATCCGCGCGCTGTTCGAGGCGGGGGCCGATGTCTTTCGCCTGAACATGAGCCACGGCACGCATGACGACATCCGCGCGCGCCATGCCATCATCCGCCGGATCGAATCCGACACCGGTCGCCCGATCGGCATCCTGGCTGACCTGCAGGGCCCCAAGCTGCGCGTGGGCGTGTTCGCGGCCGGCGCCGAGGATCTGGTCGAGGGCCAGCCCTTCCGCCTGGACCTGGACCCGGCCTCGGGCGATGCGGGCCGCGTGCAGCTGCCCCACCCCGAGATCTTTGCCGCCCTGGTGCCGGGCGCCGCGCTGCTGGTGAACGACGGCAAGATCCGCCTGCGGGTCGAGACCTGCGGCGCCGATTTCGCCGACTGCACGGTGACAGTGGGCGGCACGATTTCCAACCGCAAGGGCGTGAACGTGCCCGACGTGGTGCTGCCCGTGGCCGCGCTGTCCGACAAGGACCGCCGCGACCTGGACTTTGCCTGCGATCTGGGGGTGGACTGGCTGGCGCTGTCCTTCGTCCAGCGGGCCGAGGACGTGACCGAAGCGCGCGAACTGGCCCGTGGCCGGGCGGCGATCCTGTCCAAGATCGAAAAGCCCGCCGCCGTCCACGCCTTTGCCGAGATCCTGGCGGTGTCCGACGGCATCATGGTGGCGCGCGGCGACCTGGGGGTGGAACTGCCCGTCCAGGCCGTGCCGCCGATCCAGAAGCGCCTGGTCCGCGGCGCCCGCGCGGCGGCCAAGCCGGTGATCGTCGCCACCCAGATGCTGGAATCGATGATCGAATCGCCCATGCCCACCCGGGCCGAGGTGTCCGATGTCGCCGCCGCGATCTATGAGGGCGCCGATGCCGTGATGCTGTCGGCCGAATCGGCCGCGGGCCGGTTCCCGATCGAGGCGGTGCGCACCATGCACAACGTGGCCGTCAGCGTCGAACGCGACCCCACCTACCGCGACGTGATCGAGGCCAGCCGGTCCGCCCGGCGCCAGACCGTGGCCGACGGCATCGTGGCCGCCGGGCGCGAGATCGCCGAGACCACCGACATCAAGGCCATCTGCTGCTTCAGCCAGACGGGCACGACCGTGGGCCTGGTGTCGCGCGAAAAGCCGCGGGTGCCGATCCTGGCGCTGACGCCGCTGATCCAGACCGCGCGGCGGCTGTGCCTGACCTGGGGCACGCATTGCGTGCTGGCCCCCGAACAGGAACGGTTCAAGGGCGCGGTGATCGCCGCCGTCCGCGCCGCGCTGGCCGAGGGCTTTGCGGTCGAGACCGACCACGTCCTGGTCATCGCCGGCGTGCCCTTCAACGTCACGGGCAGCACCAACATCCTGCGCGTCGCCCCCTGCGACGAACGGCTGATCTTCCGCGCCGAGCCGCAATGACCCGTCGCAGCCACCGCCACCCGCTGCCGGGGGGGACGCCATGGACCCCGACGTGATGCTGGTGGCGGGGCTGTTCCTGGTCGCGATGGCCGTGCCCTCGGGCCTGTCGGCCTGGTCCGACGGGCGCCCGCCGCGCCGCGGCCTGGGGCTGGCGGTGGTGGGCGCGGGGCTGGTGGCCGCGGCCGTCTGGCTGAAACCCGGCGGCTATGCCCTGACGCAGGTCCCCGACACCGTGGTGACGGTGCTGGCGCGGCTGGTGAACTGACCTTTTCCCCTTGCACGACGGGGCCGCGCCGCCTATACGCCGCCCCCTATACGACCGCGCGGCCGGCCCCGTGGCATGCCGAGTCGCGCCAGAACCGCTCGAAGGAGATGGAAATGCCCAAGATGAAGACGAAGTCGGCCGCAAAGAAGCGGTTTTCGATGACGGCTTCCGGAAAGGTCAAGTTCGGCCAGGCCGGCAAGCGGCACGGGATGATCAAGCGCACGTCCAAGTTCATCCAGAACGCCCGCGGCACCGCGATCCTTTCGGATTCGGATGCCAAGATCGTCAAGAAATACATGCCCTACGACCGCTGAGGAGCCCGACAGATGTCCCGCGTCAAATCCGGCAAGGTGACCCACGCCCGTCACCGCAAGGTCATCAAGCAGGCTGCCGGCTACTATGCCGCCCGCTCGACCAACTTCCGCACCGCCACCCAGGCGGTGGACAAGGCCAACCAGTATGCCACTCGCGACCGCAAGGTGCGCAAGCGCCAGTTCCGCGCGCTGTGGATCCAGCGCATCAACGCCGCCGTGCGGCTGTTCGATGCCGAGATGACCTATTCGCGGCTGATCAACGGCCTGGCCCGCGCCGGGATCGAGGTCGACCGCAAGGTTCTGGCCGATCTGGCCGTGCATGAGCCCGACGCCTTCAACGCGATCGCGGCCCAGGCCAAGGCCGCGCTGGCCTGACCGCTGCCGCCGGTTTCTTTCAAGAAACCGGCCCAATTCGTTGCACGAATTGGCCCCGCGCCCATGGTGCGGGGCTTTTCCTTTGCCCCCCGCCGCCTAGGTCTGTGCGCATGGATGATCTTGCGCTTGAAACCCGCGCCGGCCTGCCGCCTGCCCTGCGCGCGCTGCTGGACGACCTGCCGCGCGACCACTGGCGGGCGCATCCCGACTTTCACGGCCTGGTCTCGTTCTGGCTGGACCGGCACCTGGCCTTCCGCCGGCTGACTGCGGCGCTGCGGGCCGATACCCGGGCCAGCCTTGACGGGCGGCTTGCCCCGGCCGATCTCACCCGCCGCCTGTCACAGCTGGGCGAACATCTGGTGGGCGACCTGCATGGCCACCACCAGATCGAGGATCATCACTACTTCCCCCGCCTGGCCGCACGCAAGTCACGGCTGCAGGCGGGCTTCGACCTGCTGGACCGCGACCATCAGGCGCTGGACGGGCATCTGGCGGCCTTTGCCGACAGCGCGAATGCCGTGCTGCGGTCCTGGCGCGGCCCCGGGCTGCGCGAGGCCGCCGGCGGCTTCCTGACCGGGCTGGACCGGCTGGAGGCGATCCTAGACCGCCATCTGGCGGACGAAGAGCATCTGATCGTCCCCGTGATCCTGCGCACGGGCCGCAGGGCCTGTGACGCTTGCCTTCGCCGGCCCTTCCCGCTAGCACCGCGGCACATCCGCAGGAGACGCCGATGGACACGCTCGACACGCTCAAGGCCCGCTATCTGGCGGCCGTTGCCGCCGCCGCGGACGAATCCGCGCTGGAAGAGGTGCGCGTCGCCGCCCTGGGCAAGAAGGGCGAGATCAGCGCCCTGATGGCCGGCCTGGGCAAGATGGCGCCCGAGGAACGCAAGGCCGCCGGCGCCGCCTTCAACGCGCTGAAGGACGAGATCGACGCCGCCCTGCGCGCCCGCCGCGCCGCGCTGGCCGATGCCGCGCTGGAGGAACGCCTGCGGTCGGAATGGCTGGACGTCACCCTGCCCGGCCGGCCGCGGCGGCAGGGCACGATCCACCCCGTCAGCCAGGTGATGGACGAGCTGACCGCGATCTTTGCCGACATGGGCTTTGCCGTGGCCGAGGGGCCGCAGGTCGAAAGCGACTGGTTCAACTTTGACGCGCTGAACATCCCGCCCGAACATCCGGCGCGGCAGGAACACGACACCTTCTTCCTGCACCGCGCGCCCGGCGACAACCGCCCGCCGCATGTGCTGCGCACCCATACCAGCCCGGTGCAGATCCGCGCCATGATGGGCCAGGGCGCGCCGATCCGGGTGATCGCGCCGGGCCGCGTCTACCGGATGGACATGGACCAGACCCATACGCCGATGTTCCACCAGGTCGAGGGGCTGGCCATCGACCGCGACATCAGCATGGCCAACCTGAAATGGGTGCTTGAGGAATTCTGCCGCGCCTTCTTCGAGGTGCCGTCGGTCGAGCTGCGCTTCCGCGCCAGCCACTTCCCCTTTACCGAACCTTCGGCCGAGGTCGACATCCGCTGTTCCTGGCAGGGCGGCCAGCTGAAGATCGGCGAAGGCGACAAGTGGATGGAAATCCTGGGCTCGGGCATGGTGCACCCGCGGGTGCTGGCCGCCGCGGGGGTGGACCCCGACCAGTGGCAGGGCTTTGCCTTCGGCATGGGCATCGACCGCATCGCCATGCTGAAATACGGCATCCCGGACCTGCGCGCCTTCTTCGACTCCGACCTGCGCTGGCTGCGCCACTACGGGTTCGCGGCGCTGGACATGCCCGACCTGGCCGGGGGCCTCAGCCGCTAGGGCCTGCGATCCGGGCGCTCAGGCAAAATTGACCGGCGGCAGGCGCTGCGGGCGACGGAAGCGCTTTCCTACCCGCGTTCAAGGGTTAGCTTGTCGGCGGCAGCCGCGGTTCTGCCGCCGGACCGGCATGAGGGAACGCGCATGAAGGCATGGAAACAGGCAGGCCTGGCGGCGGCGACCGCAGCCGCGGCAGTGGCCGGATGGGCGTTCTTCCTGCCGGCGTCGCATCCTTATCTGGACCGGGTGGGCCTGCTGGATCCGCTGCGCGCCGTGGGCCTTGTTTCCCAACCCGATGCGGCCGCGCCGGATGGCGCGCCGGCCACGGCCGGGGGGCCGCCCGCGGGGGCGGCACCCCCGGGTGGCGGTCAGGGTGGCGGCGGCCGTCCGTCCGGCCCCCCCGCTGCCGTTGTGGTGGCCGAGGCCCCGGGGCTGCGTCAGCTGGCCGATGTGGTCACGGCCGTGGGCACCGGGCGCGGCGTGCGGTCGGTCGTGGTCGCGGCCGAGGTGACGGGGCGCCTGACCGCCCTGCCGATAGCCCCCGGCAGCCGGGTCACCGCCGGTCAGGTGGTGGCCGAACTGGACAGCGAGGCCGCGCGCATCGCGCTGGACCGCGCGACCCTGATCCTGGCCGATGCGCGGGCAAACCATGCCCGCGTCCAGCAGCTGGCCGAACGCGGCGCCGCGACCGACCTGCAGATGCAAGAGGCCGAGCTGGCCCTGAAACAGGCCGAGCTGGAACTGCGCGAAGCCGAATTCGAACTGTCGCGCCACCGCATCCTGGCCCCCATCGACGGCTGGGCGGGGCTGCTGGACATCGACGTGGGCGACCGGATCAGCGCCGGGCAAGAGGTGCTGCGGATCGAGGACCGGTCCAGCCTCCTGGTCGACTTCCGCGTGCCCGAACGGGTGGTCAGCCGGCTGGCGCCGGGCGATGCGCTGACCGCCACGCCCCTGGCCGACCCCGGGCTGGTGCTGCCCGGCACGATCGTCGCCATGGACAACCGCGTCGACGAAACCAGCCGCAGCCTGTCCATCCAGGCGCGGATCGACAATGCGGGCGATGCGCTGCGGTCGGGCATGGCCTTTGCCATCGACCTGGCCTTTACCGGCGACGACCTGCCCTCGGTCGATCCGCTGGCCATCCAGTGGGGGGCATCCGGCGCCTATGTCTGGATCGTGCGGCAGGACAAGGCGGCGCGGCTGCCCGTCGTCATCCGCCAGCGCAATGCCGACAGCGTGCTGGTCGATGCGGCCTTTGAACCCGGCGATCTGGTGGTGGTCGAGGGCGTGACCGCCCTGCGCCCCGGCGCCCCGGTCAAGCTGGCCCCCGGCCGCGGCGCCGCGCTTGCCGTGGCAGCCCCCGTCCGCCTGTAGGAGGCCCGCCAGCACGATCAGCGCGTTCAGCACAAAGGCCAGGATCGGCCGGCGCACGAACAGCGCCGTGCCCGAACCTGCG
>JACXUX010000354.1 GCA_014763725.1 Rhodobacterales bacterium | reverse complement strand
GTTCCCCTTGAACCGTTTCACCGAAAGGTCCCCTTATGCCCCTCGACCCCCTGCGGACGCACCCGCTGTGCTTTGCTGACGGCAGCACCCATCCGAACATGGTCCACCTGAACCGGGTCATCGACCACCCGAACATCACGGCGGGCGATTTCACCTATGCCAACGACTTCGACCCGCCGCCGGGGCTGGCCGATCCCTGGCCCTCGGCCCCGGCGCTGGAGGCGCCCTTTGCCCGGGCGCTGGCAGACTTTGCCGCCGCGCGGCGGGATCAGGCCGCGCCGGGTGCCCGCGTGCTGCTGCTGACCTGGTCGGATTATGGCCCGCATCTGGTGGCCGCCCATCGCGCCGCGGCCGGGGCGCTGGGCCCGGCGGCGCGGCTGGTGGTGATGCCGCCGCTGGCGCGGCGGGGCTGTCACTGGCACGCGTCCGCCGCCGATCACGCCCGCATCGCCCGCGCGCTGGCCACGGTGGTGCAGGATGATGCCCTACTTCCGCCATGACGGCCGGCGATAGGCGGACCATGCCTGCCATTCTTCCCCTTGTCGGCCGCCTGGCCGCCGCCCTGCGGATCGCCCCCGACTTCACCGCCCGCGCGGTCGAGCGGTGGGAGGTCTCGCCCGGCGGGTCCTTTGCCTTTCCCCGCGCGGTCATGTTGCCCGGCATGCTGGACCGCATCCGCGGCACCGAATTCGGCAGCCATGCCGACACCGTGCTGGCGCTGATCCGCGACGACCCGCGCCCCATCGCGCCCACGCTGGGCCTGCGCTTTCGCGATGTCGACCTGATCGACGGGGTGCTGCATGCGGGGCTGGCCGCCTGGCACCTGCGGCCGCGGCGGTCGCGCTGGGCCCTGCCGCGGCGGCCCGATCTGGCGCTGACGGGGGCGATCTATGAAACTTGGGTCGGCAACCGCTGGTTCGGCAACTGGCTGATGGACGATTGCGAGACCTGGCCGCTGGCCGCCGCCACGGGCATGCCCGTGACCACCCGCCCCCCCGGCCGCAGCCACGAACCGCGGTATGAGGCGCTGCTGGGCATGGCCCCCCGCCGCATCGGCGACGCGCATTTCGACGAGCTGATCGTGTTTGACGACCACGCCAACAACCCCGGCCGGATGGCCCGCGCGGCGGCGCGCCGCGACCGGCTGCTGGCCGGGCGGCGGGCCGATCCGCATCCCGGGGTCTGGCTGATGCGGGGCGCCACGGGCGACGCCCGCATCCTGACGAATGAGGAGGAGATCGCCGAACGCCTGGCCGTCCGCCACGGCTTTCGCGTGATCTGGCCCGAAAGGCACGGGGTGGATGAGCTGCTGGACCTCTGCGCCGGGGCGCGCGTGGTTGCGGGGGTCGAGGGCAGCCAGCTGGTCCACGGCCAGGCCATCCTGGCCGCGGGCGGGGGGTTCCTGACCGTCCAGCCCCCTGACCGGGTGACCGCGGCGTTGAAGCTGATGTCGGACCGGCTGGACCAGCGCTTTGCCCTGGTGGTGGCCCATGGCGACATGCACCGCTTTCACGCCCCGCTGGACGACATCGAGGCGACGCTGGACCTGCTGGCCTGACCGCCGCGAAAGCGGCCGCAGTCTGCCCGCGGCGTGCCTTGCCCGCGCCGCGATTCTGGTCGATGCACACGGGGATTGGCTGTCAGGGGTGCCGCGTGTTCCGCCAGATCCGCGAAGACTACATCCGCCACGGGCGGCAACTGACCGATGCGGGCTTTGTCTCGCTGGCGATCCACCGCTACGGGCGCTGGACGCTGGGCCTGCGCAACCCGGTGGCGCGCTGGCTGGCCAGCAAGGTCTATGGCCTGCTGAAGGTCTTCGTGCTGAACGTGACCAAGGTCTGGATCCCGCCGACCGTGCAGCTGGGGCGCGACTTTCACATCATCCATGCCGAGGGGTCGCTGTCGATCCACCCCGATGTGGTGATCGGCGACCGCTGCGGGGTGATGCACAACGTGACGATCGGCACCAACATGGGCCCAGGCGTGCCGGTGATCGGGGATGACGTGTTCATCGGCGTCAACGCCACGGTGCTGGGGCCGATCCGCATCGGCAACCGCGTGCGCATCGCGGCCAACACGGCGGTCACCACGAACGTGCCCGACGACAGCATCGCCGTGGGCTCGCCCGCGAAGATCTATCCCCGCCTGCCGGTCCTTGCCAGACCGGAGGGGGGCGCATGACCGGGCCGCTGTATCGCCTGCTGGCCGACAACCTGCCCGCCCGCGGCGGCAAGGTCGCGCTGATCGACGCGGGCCGCCAGGTCACCTATGACCAGCTGCATGCCGAGGCCGGCCGCCTGGCCGCCTGGCTGACCGGCCGCGGGCTGCGCCCCGGCGACCGCGTCGTGGTGCATCTGCGCAAGGGCATCGACGAGGTCGCCGCCATGTTCGCCGCCTGGCGCCTGGGCGCGGTGGTGGTCAATGTCAACGCCCAGTGGTCGGCCGGTCAGCTGGCCTATGTGGCGGGCGACTGCCGGGCTGCGGCCGCGATCCTGCCGCCCGGCCCCGCCGCGGGCCTGGCGGGGCGCGCGGCGATCCTGACCCGCGGCCCCGGCACCCC
>JACXUX010000353.1 GCA_014763725.1 Rhodobacterales bacterium | reverse complement strand
CCGCCGCGCCCCCGCCGCCCCCGCGGCGCAGCTGGCGCTGGACCTGTAGGGGGGGCGCCATGGCCAAGATGCGCAAGAAGGCCGATCTGCCGCAGAAGGTCTGCGCCACCTGCGGCCGCCCCTTTGCCTGGCGCAAGAAATGGGCCCGCGTCTGGGACGAGGTGCGCCATTGTTCCGACCGCTGCCGGGGCGAACGGCCGCGCAAGGATCCGCGGCCCTGACCGGGTTATCGCGCGAATTCCCGGCAGCTGTTTTCGCGAAAACTGGTCAGATCCCTTGACCGGATCTGTTGTCACCGCCGGCGAATGGTCCTAATCCTGCCGCCGCACTGGAAGGGAGATCGCGCCATGACCGAACGGGTGGACCGGGACGGCCTGCAGGTTGCCGCCGAGCTGGCGGCCTTCGTCGAGGATCGGGCGCTGCCCGGAACCGGGGTTTCGCCCGAGACGTTCTGGGCCGGCCTGGCCGCGACGCTGCAGGCGATGGGCCCGCGCAACCGCGCGCTGCTGGACCGCCGGGCCGCGCTGCAGCAGCAGATCGACGAATGGCACCGCGCCCGCCGCGGCCGCCCGCATGATGCGGCGGCCTATCGCGCATTCCTGACCGCGATCGGCTATCTGGTGCCCGAGGGGCCCGATTTCACGGTGGACACCGCGAACACCGACCCCGAGATCGCGACCGTCCCCGGCCCCCAGCTGGTCGTTCCGGTGATGAACGCGCGCTATGCGCTGAACGCGGCCAATGCGCGCTGGGGCAGCCTGTATGATGCGCTTTATGGCACCGATGCGCTGGGCGATGCGCCCGCCCCGGGCGGATTCGATGCCGCGCGCGGGGCGCGGGTGGTGGCCTGGGGGCGCGCGTTCCTCGATGACGTGCTGCCGCTGGCCGCGGGCAGCCATGCCGATGTGACGGGCTACCGCGTGCAGGACGGCGCGCTGGTGCCCGCGCTGCGCGATCCCGCGGCCTTTGCGGGCCATGCCGGCCCGGCCGACCGGCCCACGGCCATCGTGCTGCGCCACCACGGGCTGCATGTGATCCTGGACATCGACCCCGCCCATCCGATCGGCCGGACCGACCGGGCACATGTGGCCGACATCCGGCTGGAATCGGCCATGTCCTCGATCATGGACCTCGAGGATTCGATCGCCGCGGTCGATGCCCAGGACAAGGTCGCGGCCTATGCCAACTGGCTGGGGCTGATGACGGGTGACCTGCGCGAAAGCTTTGCCAAGGGCGGGCGGATGATGCTGCGCGAGCTGAACCCCGACCTGACCTTTGTCGCTGCGGGCGGCGGGCCGCTGGTGCTGAAGGGGCGCGCGCTGATGCTGGTGCGCAACGTGGGCCATCTGATGACCACCCCCGCCGTGCTGGACGCGCAGGGCGAGGAAATCCCCGAAGGCATCCTGGACGGTTTCGTCACCGTCCTGTGCGCCATGCACGACCTGCGCAAGGCCGAAGGTCCGCGCAACTCGGCCACCGGGTCGGTCTATGTGGTCAAGCCCAAGATGCACGGACCCGACGAGGTGGCCTTCGCGGTCGAGCTGTTCGACCGGGTCGAGGACACGCTGGGCCTGCCGCGCAACACGGTCAAGCTGGGCATCATGGATGAGGAACGCCGCACCAGCGCGAACCTCAGGGAATGCATCCGCGCCGCACGGGCGCGGGTGGCCTTCATCAACACCGGCTTCCTGGACCGGACGGGGGATGAGATCCACACCGCAATGGAGGCCGGCCCCATGGTCCGCAAGGGCGACATGAAGGCCGCCGCCTGGATCCGCGCCTATGAGGATCGCAACGTCGACATCGGTCTGGCCTGCGGGCTGGCCGGGCGGGCCCAGATCGGCAAGGGCATGTGGGCCATGCCCGACCGCATGGCCGACATGCTGGCGCAGAAGATCGCCCATCCCCGCGCGGGGGCCAGCTGCGCCTGGGTGCCCAGTCCCACAGCCGCCACGCTGCATGCCACGCATTACCACCGCGTCGACGTGCGGGCGCGTCAGGCCGAGATCGCCGCAGGCGGCCCGCGCGGGCGGCTGGACGATCTGCTGACGCTGCCGCTGGCGCAGGGTGCCAACTGGTCGGCCGAGGAGCTGCGCGCCGAGGTCGAGAACAACTGCCAGGGCATCCTGGGCTATGTGGTGCGCTGGGTCGACCAGGGCGTGGGCTGTTCCAAGGTGCCCGACATCCATGACGTGGGCCTGATGGAGGACCGCGCGACCTGCCGCATCAGCTCGCAGGCGCTGGCCAACTGGCTGCACCATGGCGTTGTCTCGCCCCAGATGGTGATGGAGGCGATGATGAAGATGGCCGCCGTCGTCGACCGCCAGAACGCCGACGATCCGGCCTATCGGCCGATGGCGCCCGGGTTTGACGGGCTGGCCTTCCAGGCGGCCTGCGATCTGGTGTTCAAGGGGCGCGAACAGCCCTCGGGCTATACCGAGCCTGTGCTGCACGCCCGCCGCCTGCAGCTGAAGGCGCAGCGCCAGCTGCTGGCCAGCCGGGCCTGAACCGGGGCAGGGTGGGGGCCCGCCGAGGCCCCCGCCGCGCCCCCCCCGGGCGG
>JACXUX010000352.1 GCA_014763725.1 Rhodobacterales bacterium | reverse complement strand
GGCTGCGCGTGCTGGTCAAGCGCATCCTGCGCAAGTACGGCTATCCGCCCGACATGCAGGATTCGGCGGTGCAGACGGTGCTGCAGCAGGCCGAGGCGTTGTCTTCAGAGTGGTGTGTTCGGGTATGAGTGGATATTACGACCTGAACTGTACAACCAGTTCAGCGACAACCCCAGCTTCAAGCGCTGGCTGACGGACACCGTTTTCGATGTGACCTACCACCCGGGTGCGGTGCCGCCAAAGACCCCGCCGCACACTGGCGCATCGGCGTGATCACGGGGACTGGAGAGGAATGGATATGGAATTGAATCTTGCGAAAACCGTCGTCGGCTACCTCAAGGCGCACCCGGATGAGAAATTCACCGCGCGGCAAATCGCCGAGTGGGTATTTGCCACCTATCCCGATCAGTGTCAGGCCAAGAAGCAGAGCAGCCAACGCCTCGAAACGGATGCCGATCTGTTGCAGCAGATCGTCGCAGAAATCGGCTCGCAGCGACTGCGCATGCAAACGAAACATCCAGAGCTTAAAACGACTGAAGGACGGCCGCGCAAGTACTACTACTCGGAGCGCTCGGACAGCGCCGAGGTAGCAGCGGTCGAGAGCGAGGGGGCGGCGTCAATGACGGACGCAAGCACCTTGAAGATCGATGAGCATGTGTCGAATTCGTCATGGGCCAATTTCGGCTATCTGGTCGCGGCGGAAATCGGTGGCACAGACACGCTGAAGGAGCTGCGAATGCTGTTCGCCGCCCACGGCATCGGTTTCATCAAACTGGACGTGGACAACCCGGCAGAAAGTCAGGTCTTGATTCCGGCTCGTGAGCGCGACGAGATCGATTGGGACATGGCCAATAGGCTGGCGATTGAGAACAAGGACTTCCTGGAATACGTGAAACTGGTGAAGCAGTTCTACCAGACCGGCGAGGCGCGCCCGGCGGACTGGGATGTTTCCGAGACGGGGGACTGACGGGTTATTCCAGATGACCGAGCACGTCGAGGCGTTGATGTGCCTAAGCCGCAGGAGCGGAGCCATCCAGAGCTTGGGCGCTGCCACGCACCAGCTCTACAAATTCGCGCACATACGCGCGCTCGGCAAGCGGCGCTGGTACGGCGGCGAACAACTCACCGCGCAATGGCGGATCGCCCACTGGACGGCCGACCACATAGCCACGCTCCAGATAGGGCAGGGCAGCCCAGCGTGGCAGCACGGCGATGCCACGGCGCGAGGCAACAAGCTGCACGATGGCGACGGTGAGCTCGGCGGTGCGACGCGCCTTGGGTTGAATTCCCCCTGGCAGCAGAACCTGGCGCATCACGTCCAGCTTATTGTCGGGCACGGGGTAAGTGATGAGGGTTTCGCATGCGAAGTCGGCCGCCTTCAGATGTGGCTGTGAGGCCAGCGGGTGGTCGCGCGCAAGCAGGGCAAGGAAGTCGAAATCGAACAGTGGCAGCACGGCAAGGTCGGGCGCAATCACTTTCTCTCCGAGGATGGCCAGATCGGCCTGGCCGTCGCGCAGCGGTTGCAGCGGATCGGCGAGGAAGCCAGAGAGCAGGTCCATCTCCACTTCGGGCCAGCGTGAGCGCAGGGCATCCATGGCCGGCATCAGCCAGTCAAAGCAGCTGTGACATTCCACCGCAATGCTCAGATTGCCGCTTTTCCCTTCGCGCATTTGGGCGATAGCACGTTCAGCGTCGCGCACCTTGGGCAGTAACTCAGCGGCGAGTTGCAGCAGGCTCTGACCAGCGGGGGTGAAACGCACCGCAGGTTGAGTGCGCTCGAACAGGCGCTGGTCGTAGTACTCCTCCAACACTGCGATTTGGCGTGACAGCGCCGATTGGGTGAGATGTACGCGCTGCGCAGCACGGGTCAGACTGCCAGTGTCGGCCAAGGCTTGCAGGGTGGACAGATGACGCAGTTCAAGTGGGCTCATGATTTTGGCGCATGGTTTCCATGAAAACAATTCGTTTGAATCATAACTAAGCATGAAACATAATGCAAGATGCTATTCACTCATAGAGGACTAAACATGATCTGCACACATACTTTAGGTTACCCCCGCATCGGCCCGAAGCGGGAGTGGAAATTCGCACTTGAGGCCTTCTGGGCTGGCAAGAGCGACGAGGCTGAACTCGCTAGCACTTGGCGCACGCTGCGTCTGCAACAATGGGACGACCAGCGCAAGGCAGGCTTGGACATGGTAACGGCTGGCGATTTTGCGCCCTACGACCACATCGCCGCAATGACCTTGCGTCTGGGAGCAGCTCCAGCCCGTTTTGGCTTCGAGCCAGGGCAGTCGCGTTGGACGCGGCATTTTGCGATGGCACGTGGCACCTCTAGCCAGCCAGCGCTGGAACTCACCAAGTGGTTCGACACCAACTACCACTACCTGGTGCCAGAAGTCGATGCCGCTACCCGCTTCGCACCCGATGCGCAGGATTTGCTGGACGAGCTGGCGCTGTCGCGCGCACAGGGCATGGTCGCTAAGCCGGTGCTGCCTGGTCCTCTGACCTGGCTGTGGCTGAGCAAGAGCCGTCACCAAGAATTCGACCGTCTCACGCTCTTGCCAGCACTGATTGATACCTACGTGCAGATTCTGAAACAACTGCATACTGCGGGCGCTGCGTGGGTGCAGCTAGACGAGCCCATTCTGGCCCTCGATATGCCCAGCGCTTGGCAGGACGCCATGCGCAGTGCCTATGCCCAGATTGCCGACGCCCTTGGCGCACAGCAAGGCGCATCAGGCCTCAAGCTGCTGGTGGCCGCCTACTTCGGTCCGCTGGAAGACAACCTCGATCTGGCCTGCCAACTGCCAGTTGCTGGTCTGCACCTAGACTTGGTGCGTGGTCTGAGCGAAGCTGCCTTGGTGGTCGAACGACTGAGCGCAGATAAGGTACTGTCGGCTGGCGTCATCGACGGGCGCAACATCTGGCGCGACGACCTCGATGCCGCACTCGCCCTGCTGCGCAGCTTGAACAAGCGCGGTGGTGATCTGTGGATCGCACCCTCATGCTCGCTGCTGCACTTGCCAGTGGATCTGGACGCCGAGGACAAACTGCCGCAGCCGTTCAAGGGTGGCATGGCCTTCGCTCGACAAAAACTGGGCGAGTTGCACCTGCTGGCGCAAGCCCTGTGCGAGGGCGACACGCTCAGTGCTGACACAGCTAAAGCTCTTGAAGACAACCGCACCGCGCGTGCCAACCGCCTGGCCGATCCGAGC
>JACXUX010000351.1 GCA_014763725.1 Rhodobacterales bacterium | reverse complement strand
ATCAGGCGCACCATGGAACTGGCGATCGGATTGGGCCGGTTGGGCGAACGCAGCGCAAAGGTGCCCATGGTCTCGCCGTTGTCGCGGGGCGACTGCGTCAGCAGATCGCGCCGGGCACGGTCCATCCAGTAGAGCAGCTGTATCCGGTCGCCGGGCGCCACGCCCTTCAGCGCAGGCGTCCAGCGCGGATCGAGGAAAAGCGTGCAGTCCGGTCCATCCTCCGGATCGCCGCGCTTGGGGCAATCGGCGCGCGCGGTCCAGGGGGTTTCGATCCGCCCGATGAAGATCAGTGCGGCATCGCGCGCCTCTGGTGCGTCGGTGGCTTCCTCGCCCCTGCGCAGGGTGGCCAGATCGGCGCTCATGGCTTGCCCACCAGGACGTCGGAGGCCTTGATGACGGCATAGGCCTCGTCGCCGACGGCAAGGTTCAGATCCTCCGCTGCCGCCTTGGTGATCGAGCTCGTCACGATGACCCCACCGCCGAGGTCGATCCTGACGATGGTCGTGACGGCGCCGGGTTCGAGTCCGGCGACCTTTCCCTTGAGGACGTTGCGTGCACTGAGTTTCATGGCGCTCTCCCTTCACTTCGACATGGGGTTGGACAAATCGGGGACCCTCGCCGGGGACGGCAGGACGACCTCGTGTCTGCGGCGGGTCATCTCGATGGCGCGCGCGACGCCCCCGGCGATCATGGCGGGGCGCTGGCCGATGCCGGCGAAGATCGCGAGATGGGCCGGGCGCGGATCGACCTCCAGCAGCTTGTCGCCCTGCGCCACCTCAAGCCCGTCGCGCAGCATGCCGCGCAGCGTGCCCCCGATCGGGGCGGCGATCCCGGTTTCCCCGATCCGCGCGACGGTCTCACCCGCCGCCACGGGATCGCCGATGTCGCGCAAGGCGCGCAGCACGCCCGCGACCGGCGCATAGACGATACGTTCGCGCCCGATACCCTCGATGGCGCGCGGCTCGCCGGCCAAGGCTGCCGTCGGCCCGGCCGCGATCACGGCCCCCAGCCTCTCGCCCCATTGCGTCTCGATCGCCAGATCGCAGGTCTCGCCCGCGATATGTCCGGGGCCGCAGCCGATGGTGAGGGCGGCGCGGCCCCGCAGCCGCAGCGGTGGGGACCGCTTGGCCAGCCTTGCATCGACCGCGACCGCCCAGGGCAGCACGCCGAGGGCCGCCTCCGGCGCAAGGGCCAGGAACGGGACGACGCCCATCGCGCACCCCTGCCGCGCGATCCGTTCTGGCGAGAGGCGGATGCAGGCTGTCCCTTCCAGAACGGCGGAGCCATCCCACCAGGCATCGGCAAAGGCCATCCTGCGGCGGTGGACCTTGGGCGGGGCATCCGCTGCCAGCGCCACACGCCAGCCGCCGCGGTGCAGCCGATGCGCCGTGGCCGACGCCGCCTCCGACTGGCCGAGGACAAGGGCGGTGCGCCCCGTCATTGCGCGGCCGTCGCCTTGAACCGCGCGAACACGGGCGCGCCCTCGGTCAGACCGAGCGCGGCAACGGAGCGGCGTGTGACGAGAGCCGCGATCTCACCCGCATTCGCGATGGCCACCCGCACACGCGCGGTCGTGCCGTCCGCCAGCGGCTCGATGCCCGCGACCCGACCCGAAAGGGCGTTGAGCGCGCTCGATCCGGCGTCGATGGGCAGCGCGAGGGTCACGTCGCGGTCATCGATGGCGAAAGAAGTTTCCGATCCGGGCGCGAGGGCCCTGCGCGGCACGGTGACGGTCTGGCCATCCACGACCGGCGTCGTCAGGCCCCATTCGGCATCATGCGCCAGCACGCGTGCAGGCAGGCCACGCGCCGCGGTCGTGACAGGTGCCGATTGCGGCAGGTGGCGGAACACGCCCCAGGCCGACCAGATCAGGATGATCCCGAGGCCGATCTTGAGGGCCTGGCCCGGCACAAGGCCAAGCGCCAGAGCGCCAAGGATCGCGCCGAGGATGGAGCCCGCGCCCAAGGGCAGGATGGTCGTGCGCCAGACCGCGCCTTCGCGCAGGACCGACCCCTCGCCGAAATGCCGCAAGAGACCCACGGCGATGGTGGGCATCCCCACCAGCATCGACATGGAGCCCGCCACCTTCGCATCCACGCCAAAGAGCAGGATGAACACGGGGATGATCAGTTCGCCCCCCGCAACGCCCAGAAGCGACGAGACAAGGCCGATCACGACGCCGCAGGCGGCGGCAACCAGCACGGTCGGGATCAATCCCTCGCCCACCAGCCGCGTGGGCTCGGCCACGAACAGTCCCTCGGCGATCAGGACCAGCCCCAGCGCCACGAGCAGGGTCAGGATCAGCCGGCCGAGCAGCCTGTCCGAGGTGCGGCGCAGCCAGCCCGCGCCGATCCAGGCCGCCGAGATCGCCCCCGCAAGCATCCCCGGAACGGCGGGAAGCTGCGGCCCGATCTGCGCCCAGGGAACGGTGGCGGCACGGAAGGGCAAGGCGGCGGCCAGCACGAGGAAGCTGGCGACCAGGTTCACCGCCACCGCCTCGCGCGCCGAAAGTCGCAACACGCCCACCAGCGCGGGCAACCGGAACTCGGCCCCGCCAAGGCCGATCAGCCC
>JACXUX010000350.1 GCA_014763725.1 Rhodobacterales bacterium | reverse complement strand
CGGCCCCGTGCCGGGGCCTCCCCCCGCTTCCCGGCCAAATATCCCGGGGGGAGGCCCCGGCACGGGGCCGGGGGGCAGCGCCCCCCGATCCGCCGACGCCCGCGCCAGCCTCAGGCGGCCTCAGGCGGCCTCGGCCTCTTCGCCCTCGGCCGACTGGCGCGCCCACATCGCGGCATAGCGCCCGCCCGCAGCCAGCAGATCCTCGTGCCGGCCGCTTTCCACGATCCGCCCGGCCTCGAGCACCACGATGCGGTCGGCATCGGCGATGGTCGACAGCCGGTGCGCGATGGTGATCACGGTGCGGCCCTGGCCCATCTCGCGCAGGCTGTCCTGGATGTCGCGCTCGGTCTGGGTGTCCAGCGCGCTGGTCGCCTCGTCCAGGATCAGGATCGGCGGGTCTTTCAGCAGCGTGCGCGCGATGCCCACGCGCTGCTTTTCCCCGCCCGAAAGCTTCAGCCCGCGCTCGCCCACCCGGGTCTGATAGCCCTCGGGCAGGCTGGTGATGAAGTCGTGGATCTTCGCCGCGCGCGCCGCGGCCTCGATCTGGGCCTGGGTGGCGCCATCGCGGCCATAGGCGATGTTGTAGCCGATCGTGTCGTTGAACAGCACCGTGTCCTGCGGCACCACGCCGATGGCGTCATGCAGGCTTTGCTGCGTCACGTCGCGCAGGTCCTGGCCGTCGATCCGGATCGCCCCGCCCGTCACGTCGTAGAACCGGAACATCAGCCGCCCGATGGTCGACTTGCCCGCGCCCGACGGCCCCACCAGCGCCACGCGCTGGCCGGCCTCGACTGTCAGGGTGATCCCCTTCAGGATCGGGCGCGCCGCGTCATAGCCGAACTCGACCGCGTCGAACTCGACCCGGCCGCCCGTCACCGCCAGATCGCGCGCGCCGGGGCGGTCGGTCACCTCGGCCGGCTGGGCCAGCAGGGCGAACATCTCGCCCATGTCGACCAGCGCCTGACGGATCTCGCGATAGACCGTGCCCAGGAAGTTCAGCGGCAGCGTGATCTGGATCATGTAGGCGTTGACCATGACGAAATCGCCCACGGTCAGCGTCCCCGCCTGCACGCCCTGCGCGGCCATCACCATCACCGCCACCAGCCCCAGCGTGATCAGGAAGGCCTGCCCCGCGTTCAGAAAGCTCAGGCTCTGCCCGGTCCGGATCGCGGCCTTCTCATAGCCCGCCACGGCATGGTCATAGCGGTCGGCCTCGCGCCGTTCGGCGCCGAAATACTTCACCGTCTCGAAGTTCAGCATGGAATCGATGGCCTTCTGGTTGGCCTCGGTGTCCAGATCGTTCATGCGGCGGCGGATCTTCACCCGCCATTCGGTGACGCGAAGGGTGAAGGTGACGTAAAGCGCGATCACCACCACCACAACGGCCATGTAGGCCCAGCCGAAGGTCAGCGCGAAGATCGCCGCCACCATCGTCAGTTCCAGGATCAGCGGCCCGATCGAGAACAGCAGGAAGCGCAGCAGGAAATCGACGCCCTTCACCCCGCGCTCGATGATGCGCGACAGCCCGCCCGTGCGCCGCGTGATGTGATAGCGCAGCGACAGCGCGTGGATATGGATAAAGGTTTCCAGCGCCAGCCTGCGCAGCGCGCGCTGCCCCACACGGACAAAGATCGCGTCGCGCAGTTCCTGAAAGGCCACCTGGCCCAGCCGCGCCAGGCCATAGGCAAGGGTCAGCCCCACCGCCCCCAGCCCCAGAACGCTGGCCGCATCGGGCGTGTCGCCCGCCAGCTGGTCGACCGCCTGCTTGTAAAGCAGCGGCGTGGTCACCGCCACCACCTTGGCCAGCACCAGGGCGGCCAGCGCGGCCACCACGCGGCGCTTCACCCAGGGTTCGGTTTCGGGCCACAGATAGGGCAGCACCCGGCGGATCGTCTGCCAGCCGGAGGAAGGTGGGGTCTCGGTCATCTTGGGGTTCCGGGCAGGTCCGGCGGCGGATTGCCGGGCGCGGACCTTTGGGCTAGGGTTGTTTCAACAGTTCATGAGTAGTTGAAGGATGGACCGGACACAAGCCCTGGCCGCGCTGTCGGCGCTGGCCAACGAGACGCGGCTGGACCTGATCCGCCTGCTGGTGCCGGCAGGCCCCGACGGCCTGCCCGCGGGCGAGATCGCGCGCGGCCTGGGTCTGTCGGCCTCGCGCCTGTCCTTCCATCTGGCGGCGATGGAGGGGGCGGGCCTGATCCGGTCGCGCCGCGCCTCGCGCCACGTGATCTATGCCGCCTGCCCCGGGGCGCTGGGGGCGCTGATGGCCTATCTGCTGCGCGACTGCTGCCAGGCCCACCCCGAGGTGCAGGCGCGCTGCCTGCACCCCGGGGACGGGGGCGGGGACTGACCTGTCTCAGTCCGCCGCGGGCACGGTGAAGACCTGGCCGGGATAGATCAGGTCGGGGTCGCGGATCTGGCTGCGGTTGGCCTCATAGACGCGGACATAGAGCACCCCCTGGCCATAGCGTTCGCGCGAGATGCCCCACAGCGTGTTGCCGGGCTGGACGGTGACCGTCACGGGCGCTGCGGCACCGGGCAGCGAGGTGTCGGGCAGCGAGGTGTCGGGCAGCGAGGTGTCGGGC
>JACXUX010000349.1 GCA_014763725.1 Rhodobacterales bacterium | reverse complement strand
GGCCGTTCGGGCCATGAGCACCACATCGCGCGCCGTAAAGGCGAAGGGGGCATGGAGAGCCTGCGGGACAAGAGCCGCGGCGCGCGCGATCTCGATGCGTGACAGGCCTGCCAGGTCGCGGCCCGCCAGGCGGACGTTGCCCGCCAGCGGCGGGATCAGACCGAGCAGCGTGCGAAACAGGGTCGTTTTGCCCGCACCATTCGGGCCGAGCAGAACCAGAACCTCGCCGGGTGCGACGCTCAGCGCGATGTCGGTAGCAATCGCCTCGCCCCGGTGGCCGATGGCCAAACCTGTCGCCTCGATCAGCGGCATCACGTCCATTCCCGCCGCCCCCGCGCCAGGAGCCAGACGAAGACCGGCGCCCCGATCAGCGCCGTCAGCACGCCAAGGGGCACCTCCATCAAGGCCACAGACCGCGCGGCGGTGTCGACCAGCACCAGAAAGGTGGCCCCAAGGATCAGGCTCGCGGGCAGCAGACGGTCGAAGCGCGCGCCCACAAGAAAGCGCGCCATATGCGGCACCATCAACCCGATCCAGCCGATGACGCCCGAGATCGCGACCGCGGTCGCCGTGACCAGCGTCGCACACAGGATCACGATCAGCCGCAGCCGCCCCGTCTCGACCCCCAGCGCGCGGGCCTCGTCCTCACCCATGGCCATGACGCCGATGCGCCAGGCGAGCGCGATCAGCGGCAGCACGCCGAGAAGGATCGGCAGGACCGCCAGCATCAGGTCGGCGGGTTTGACCCCGGCGAGGCTGCCGAGAAGCCAGAAGGTGATGGCGGGGAGTTGCTGGTCGGGATCGGCCAGCACCTTGACGATCGAGATGCCCGCCGACGCGAGCGCCCCGAGCGCGATGCCGGTCAGCACCATGACCAGAACCTCGGCCTGTCCGCGCAAGATCGCGGCGACACCGATGACCATGGCCACGGTCGCAAGCCCGCCTGCGAAGCCCATCAGCTGGATCACGATCACCGGCACCGACATCAGGATGCCCAGCACCGCGCCGAACCCCGCCCCGGCCGAGACGCCCAGAATATCGGGCGAGACCAGGGGATTGCGAAAGATGGTCTGATAGGCCGCTCCGGCGCCCGCCAGTGCCGCGCCGACAAGCGCCGCCGCCAGCACCCGCGGCAGGCGGATATTGAACAGGACCGTCGCCGCGGTGGAGGGCTCCGCCCCGCCCGCGATGCGGTCGCCGATCAACCGCAGCATCTCGGCGGGCAGGATGGCGTAGGGACCGACCGCGGCGCCGACCATGAGCGCCGCCGCAAGACAGACGCCGAGCACAGGCAGCACGATCGCGTCGGGCAGGAGGCGGCGGGCCGCCGCCCGGTGATCAGTTCCCGAGGAGGCTGTCAAGCGCCGCCTCGTCGGGTTCGACCTGCCAGAACAGCCGGTAGAACTCCCGCACCTCGCTGCGCAGGTCGCCCTCGACCTGATCGGGATAGAAGCTGTGCAGAAGCCACGACAGCCCGATCAGGCGGTTCACCGAGGGCGGCGCGTCGATCCAGCCGAAGGGGGCCGAAGGCGCGAGAAACACCCGACCCTCGGCCACCGCAGGCACGGCCTGCCAGTCGGCCAGATCCTGAACCCCGGCGGCGAAGTCCCGGTCGATGGTGAGGATCGTGTCGGGCGCCCAGGCGATGACCTGTTCGAGCGAGGGGGTGACGAGCCCGCGCGTCTCGCCCACCACCACATTGGTGGCACCGACACGTTCCACGATCTCGGCATTGATCGAGCCGCGCGCGGGCGCTTCAAGCCCCTCGGGCCCGCGGGCAAGATAGACCTGAGGGCGGCTGTCCTCGGGCACGTCCGCCAGCACGGCGTCAACCCTGGCGAGCGTCCCCTCGGCGTAAGCCGCCAATGCCTCGCCGCGTTCCGGCACGCCCAGAACCTCGGCCATCGCCCGGATCGCGGCGGGGGTGTTTTCGAAGCTGCCGTCGATCAGGATGTAGGGGATGCCGGTCTGCTCGGTCACGCGGTTGGCGAGGTCGATGTAGGTGGGGCTGACCGTGCCGAAATCGACGATCAGGTCCGGTTCGGTCGCCAGCAGCACCTCGAGGTTCACGGTGCCGCCCTGGCCGGTCAGACGGCCAAGCTCGGGCAGATCATGGGTGGACGGCAGCAGGAACGGCAAGTCGGACTCTCGCGGGGCGCGCACCCAGCCGACCATCGTCTCGGGCGCCAGCGCATAGAGCAGCACCGAGGCCGGAGGCCCGGCTGCAAAGACCCGGGCCGGCGCGTCGGGGATGGTGACGGTCCGTCCCGTCGCATCCACGAATTCGCGGGCGCGGGCCTCCTGGACGAAGGCCAGCGCCATGAGCACGGCGAGAAGCACGGGAAGGATCAGGTGCCGCCGTGTCAGCGGCTCTTCATGGGGCGCGCAGCGTCGCATCAGTCATGTCCCTTGCAGACTTCGGGTTTGATATCGAGGAGCGGCGTGCCCGAGACGCAGTCGAGCCCGCGCACGGTGAGGCGCGGCCCGTCGATGGCAATCAGGCGCACCATGGAACTGGCGATCGGATTGGGCCGGTTGGGCGAACGCAGCGCAAAGGTGCCCATGGTCTCGCCGTTGTCGCGGGGCGACTGCGTC
>JACXUX010000064.1 GCA_014763725.1 Rhodobacterales bacterium | reverse complement strand
GGCGATATGGGCGATTTTTGGGTTTTTGGCTATGGGTCGCTGATCTGGCAGCCCGACTTCCCCGTGGCCGAACGGCGGCTGGCGCAGGCGGCGGGCTGGCGGCGGGGCTTCTGCATGTGGTCGATCCACCACCGCGGCACGCCGGACGCCCCGGGCCTGGTGCTGGCGCTGGACCGGGCCGAGGGCGCGGACTGCCACGGCGTGGCCCTGCGCGTGGCCCCGGGGGCCGAGGACCGGACGCTGGCCGCGCTGCGCGAACGGGAACTGGTCAGCTCGGCCTATCTGGAAACCCGGATCGAGGTGCAGACGGCGCAGGGCGCACTGACCGCACTGGCCTTTGTGGTCGACCCCGCCCATCCGCAATATGCCGCCGACCTGACGCCGGCCGATCAGGCCGCCATCATCGCCCGCGCCTGCGGCGGCCGCGGCCCAAACCGCGACTATCTGTGGCAGACCGCCCGGCATCTGGCGGATCTGGGCATCGCCGATGCGGGGCTGGCGGCGCTGGCGCAACGGGTGCGGGAATTGTGCGACAACCCCGCCCCCGATGCGGCGGTGCGGCGCTGACGCATTGCCCCGCCCCCAGCACATCCCTATTGTCGGGCAAACCCCAGGTCAGGACAGACCACATGGACAAGACCCCGCGCCAGAAGGTGCCCTTCTTCAGCCAGCCGGTGCGCCAGATCCTGCTGATGATCGTGGTCGTGGGCCTGTTGGCGGCCGGGGTCTGGCTGATCCTGCCGGTGGCACGCGGCGTGGTGCTGACGAACCTGTGGCTGAACGGGGCGATCCTGTTCGTGTTCGGCGTGGGCCTTCTGTCCTGCTTCTGGCAGATGTATCAGCTGATCCGGTCGGTCAGCTGGATCGAGACGGTGACCGGCGGCCCCGGCGCGGGCGACGGGGGTGAGGCGCCGCTGCTGATGGCACCGCTGGCCGCGCTGCTGCGCGACCGGGGCGCGCGGATGCAGATCCCGGCGTCCTCGGCGCGGTCGATCCTGGACAGCGTCGCCACGCGCATGGACGAATCGCGCGATGTCACGCGCTATCTGGGCAACCTGCTGATCTTCCTGGGCCTGCTGGGCACGTTCTACGGCCTGGCCACCACCGTGCCCGCGATCGTCGAGACGATCCGCGCGCTCGCCCCGCAAGAGGGCGAGACCGGCCTGCAGGTGTTCGAAAAGCTGATGGGCGGCCTGCAGT
Source organism: Rhodobacterales bacterium (assembly GCA_014763725.1). GTDB lineage: Bacteria > Pseudomonadota > Alphaproteobacteria > Rhodobacterales > Rhodobacteraceae > JACXUX01. The sequence continues at coordinate 10,730 of JACXUX010000064.1, read as the reverse complement.
CGCAGCTGGGCGGGATGGGGACGGCGTTTTCCTCGTCGCTGCTGGGCCTGTCGGGGTCGCTGGTGATCGGGCTGCTGGACCTGTTCGCAGGCCACGGGCAGAACCGCTTCTACCGCGAGCTCGAGGAATGGATGTCCACCATCACGCGGCTGGGCTTTTCCTCGGCCGAGGGCGAGGGGGGATCGGCCGAGGTGGGCATCCTGGTCGCCGGGCTGGAACAGATCGCCGAACAGCTGGAAGGCCTGCGCGCCCAGTTGGCCGAGGCCGCGCAGGAACAGGCGCTGGCCCAGACCCGGCTGACCGCGGTGATGGACCGGCTGCACGCGCGGCTGGGGGCGCTGGATGCCCAGACCGAGGCGCTGACCCGCCTGGCCCAGGGCCAGGACCGGCTGGTCGCGGCGCTGACCGGCGCCGAGGGCGGCGCCCATGTCGATGCCGAAAGCCGGATGCGCCTGCGGTCGATCGACGTGCAGCTGTTGCGGATCCTTGAGGAAATCTCGGTCGGCCGGCAGGAAAGCATCACCGACCTGCGCGCCGATCTGGCCTCGCTGACCCAGGCGATCCGCGCGCTGTCGCGCGGCCAGGGGCGCTAGGCCATGGCGCTGTCGCGGCGGGGGGGGCGCGCCGAAAGCCCGATCTGGCCGGGCTTTGTCGATGCGGTCACCTCGCTGCTGATGGTGCTGATCTTCCTGCTGACGGTCTTCGTGATCGTCCAGTCGCTGCTGCGCGACACGATCGTGGAAAAGGACGATCAGCTGGACCAGCTGACCGCGCAGGTGGCCAGCCTCGCCCAGGCGCTGGGGCTGGAACGCGACCGCGCGGCCAGCCTGTCGGCCGAGGTGGCGCGGCTGGGCGCCGATCTGGGCGCGGCCCAGGCGCTGGGGGCGGAACAGGCGGCGCAGATCGCGGGCTTGTCGGCGCAGCTGGCCGCGCGCCAGGACGATCTGGCCGTCGCACGCAGCCAGATCACCGCGTTCGAGGCGCAGGTGGCCGCGCTGCTTGCCGAACGCGATGCCGCGCGGGGCCAGGCCGCCGATCTGTCGGCCAGTCTGGCCGAGCTTCAGGCCGCCCAGGCCCGCCTGATCACGGAACAGGAGGCGCTGGAACTGGCCCTGGCCCGCGCGCGGGACGAAATCGACGCCCGCGAACAGGCCGCGCGCCTGGCCGCGGCCCAGGCCCAGGCGCTCGAGGCCATGATCGCCGCCCTGCGCGCCGAGGCCGCGGCGCGCGACACCACGCTGGCCGAGACGCTGGCGCAGCTGACCGCCGCCACCGACGACCGCGCGGCGCTGGCCGCCCAGCTGGCCGCGGTCCAGGCCGATCTGGGCAGCCAGACCCGCAGCGCCGAGGAGCTGCGCGCCCGCCTGGCCGCGCTTGAGGCGCAGCTGACCGAGGCCGACCGCGCCCGCCTGGCCGAAGTCGCCGCGGCCGAGGCGCTGCGCGCGCGCCTGGCCCAGGCCGAAGGCGCCCTGACCGAGGCCGAACGCCAGCGCCTGGCAGAGCTGGCCGCCGCCGAAACCCTGCGCGCCCGGCTGGCCAGTTCCGATGCCGAGCTGACCGCGCTGACACTGGCGCTGGAGGAACAGCGCGCCCGCGCCGAAGAGACGCTGACCCTGCTGGCCGCGGCTCAGGCCGCCCAGGCCCAGGTCACGGGCGAACTGACCGAGGCGCAGCGCCGCGCCGCCCTGCTGGCCACGGCCGAGGCGGAACTGGCGCGCGAACGCAAGGCCAGCGCCGAGGCGCAGCGCCGCGTGGCCCTGCTGAACGAACAGATCGCGGCGCTGACGGCGCAGCTGGGCAACCTGCAGGCGCTGCTCGACGATGCCGCGGACCGCGATGCGGCGGCGCAGGTGCAGATCTCGGCACTGGGCAGCCAGCTGAACGCCGCACTCGCCCAGGCCGCCGCCGACCAGCGCCGCCGCGCCGAACTGGAAGAGGCCGAACGCAAGCGGCTCGAGGCCGAGGCCGCGAACCTGGAACGCTTCCGGTCGGAATTCTTCGGCCAGCTGCGCGACGTGCTGGCCGGGCGCGACGGCGTGCGGATCGTGGGCGACCGGTTCGTGTTCTCGTCCGAGGTGCTGTTCCAGCCGGGTTCGGCCGAGCTTGCGCCCGAGGGCCGCGACCAGATCGCCCGCGTCGTGGCCACGCTGAACGAGGTGGCCCCCGCCATCCCGCCGCAGATCGACTGGATCATCCGCGTCGACGGCCACACCGACAACGTGCCGCTGTCGGGCAGCGGCGCCTTTGCCGACAACTGGGAACTGAGCCAGGCGCGCGCCCTGTCGGTGGTGCGCTTCATGCAGGACGCGCTGGGCTTTCCGCCCCAGCGCCTGGCCGCCACGGGCTTTGGCGAATACCACCCCGTTGCCGAGGGCGACACCGAGGCCGCCCGCACCCAGAACCGCCGCATCGAGCTGAAGCTGACCGAACGCTAGGCGCAGCGCCCGAATTCGTTGTCACGAACCCGGGTCGGCTGGGGTCACAGCCCCAGCTTCTGCGCCACCATCGCGTTGACCACGGCCGGGTCGGCCTTGCCGCCGGTGGCCTTCAGCACCTGGCCGGTGAACCAGCCCGCCAGCTTGGCATTGACGCGGGCCTTCTCCACCTGGGCGGGGTTGGCCGCGATCAGCGCATCCAGCGCGGCCTCGATCGCGGCCGTGTCGGTCACGGCCTTCATCCCGCGGGCGGCGGCCACCTCGGCCGGATCGCCGCCCTCGGTCCAGAGGATCTCGAACAGGTCCTTGGCCATCTTGGACGTGATCTCGCCCCGGCCCAGCAGGTCCAGCATCCCCCCCAGCTGCGCGGCCGAGACGGGGCTGTCGCCGATCGCCCGGCCTTCCTTGTTCAGCCGGCCGAACAGCTCGTTGATGACCCAGTTCGCGGCCTGCTTGCCGTCGCGGCCCTGCGCCACGGCCTCGAAGAAGGCGGCGGCGTCCATCTCGGCGGTCAGCACGCCCGCGTCATAGTCGGTCAGGCCGAAATCGGCCATGAAGCGCGCCTTGCGCGCATCGGGCAGTTCCGGCATCGCCGCGGCGATCGCATCGACCCAGTCCTGGTCCAGTTCCAGCGGCAGCAGGTCGGGGTCGGGGAAATAGCGGTAATCATGCGCCTCTTCCTTGGACCGCATCGACCGCGTCTCGCCCCGGTCGGGGTCGTAGAGGCGGGTTTCCTGCACCACGCTGCCGCCGTCCTCGAGGATCGCGATCTGGCGGCGGGCCTCATGTTCGATGGCCTGCTGGATGAACCGCAGCGAGTTCATGTTCTTGATCTCGCACCGCGTGCCCAGATGGCGGAAATCCTGGGTTTCCTGATAGCGTTCATAGGCGCCGGGGCGGCAGACGCTGACGTTCACGTCGGCGCGCAGGTTGCCGTTCTGCATGTTGCCGTCGCAGGTGCCCAGCCAGCGCAGGATCTGGCGCAGCTTGGCCACATAGGCCGCGGCCTCTTCGGGGCCGCGGAGGTCGGGGCGGCTGACGATTTCCATCAGCGCCACACCGGTGCGGTTCAGGTCGACGAAGGACAGCGCGGGGTCCATGTCGTGGATCGACTTGCCCGCGTCCTGTTCCAGGTGGATGCGTTCGATCCGCACGCGGCGGGCCACGCCCGGGCCCATCTCGACGATCACCTCGCCCTCGCCCACGATGGGGTGGTAGAGCTGGCTGATCTGATAGCCCTGCGGCAGGTCGGGATAGAAATAGTTCTTGCGGTCGAAGGCCGAGACCAGGTTGATCCGCGCCTTCAGCCCCAGCCCGGTGCGCACCGCCTGGGCCACGCAGAATTCGTTGATCACCGGCAGCATGCCCGGCATGGCGGCATCGACGAAGGACACGTTGGAATTCGGCTCGGCGCCGAAGGCGGTCGAGGCGCCCGAGAACAGCTTGGCGTTCGAGGCCACCTGGGCGTGGATTTCCATTCCGATGACCAGTTCCCAGTCGTGTTTGGCCCCGGCGATCACGCGGGGCCTGGGCGCGGTATAGGTCAGGTCGAGCATCACTTACCCCTTCGGCAGACATTGCGGGTTTAGGGCAGGGCGCGGCCCGGGGCAAGCGGGGGCAGCGGCGCGGCGGTGCCGCCCGCCCCGCGGCCGGTTTCGGCGGCAATCCGCGCAGGCGGGCGCGCGTGCCCTGCGGGAACCGGCCGACGGCCCGGCGCCCCCGTCCGGCCGCGGTTGCGCGCAGCCCCCGGCCCACGCACGGCTTGCGGGCCGTCCAGCGGGGGCGGTGCTGGACGGATGGACCGATGACGATCAGGGCGATGCTTGCGGGACTGATGCTGACGCTGCCCATGGCCTGTGCGGCCGCCACGGTCGGGGATGCGGGCGCGATGCCCGCCATGCGCTGGGATCACCGGCCCGAGGCCATGATCTGGACCGCCCGCACGCTGGACGCCCTGGACCCCGCGGCCAATGCCCTGCCGCAGATCGTGCCCGAGGACATCGCCACCTGGTGCCCGGCCTATCCCCGGGCGGATGCGCAGGATCGCGCGGCCTTCTGGGCGGGGCTGCTGTCGGCGCTGGCCAAGCACGAAAGCACTTGGAACCCGGCCGCCTCGGGCGGGGGCGGGCGCTGGATCGGGCTGGTCCAGATCGCCCCGGGCACCGCGCGCAGCTACGGCTGTGCGGCGCAGAACACCGCCGAACTTAAGGACGGGGCGGAAAACCTGTCCTGTGCGGTGCGCATCGCCGCGGTGCAGGTGGGGCGCGACAACAAGGTGGCGGGCGGGCGCGGGACCGAAGGACTGGGCCGCGACTGGGCCCCCTTCCGCAGCGCCGCCAAACGGGCCGAGATGGCGGCCTGCACCCGCGCGCAGGACTACTGCCAGCTCTGACCTGCGACCACGGCCCCCCGCAGGGCCCGGCCGGTCAGGCGGGGGCGCGCTTGCGGCTGCGCAGGAAGCCGGGCAGGCGCGTCGTCTGCACCAGGCTGACCGCGGGGGCATGGCGGCCGCCCAGGGCCAGCGTCGCCTCGCGCAGCATCTCGATCCCCTCTTCGGACCGCACCGGCAGCCGGTCGGCAGGGATCGGCCGGCCCACCGTGATGCGGAAGGGCTGGCGATGCTTGTTCAGCGTTTCATGAAACAGCGTGATGTCGCGCAGCGTGGGATGGATCAGGTCGAACAGGTAGAACAGCGCCGAATTGCGCGCGCGGATGTTCACCGGCACCACCGGCAGGTCATACTTGCGCGCGATCATCGCGGCCGAGGCCATCCAGGGCCGTTCCATCAGCCGCAGCCCGCTGCGCTTGGCCAGCCGGCCCGAGGGGAAGATGACGCCCAGCCGCCCGGTCTCGATCGCCTTCAGCGTGAAGTCCATCGTTTCGCGCGTCTTGCCGTGGCTGCGCTTTTCCTTGCGCCATTCGACCGGGGCGATCAGGTCGTCCATCTGCGGCAGCACGCGCAGGATGTCGCGGTTGGCATAGAAATACAGGTCGGGCCGCAGCGGCGACAGCACATGGTGCAGGATGATCCCGTCGGCGATGCCGGTGGGGTGGTTGGCCACCACCAGCGCCGGCCCGTTGCGGGGCAGGTGTTCCAGCCCCGTCGCCTCGACATCGCGGGCGATCAGACGGGCGACGGTCGCCATGATCTGCGCCGTGGGCAGGGGTTCCAGCGCCTCGCCCAGGGCGACGGTGCGCGGATAGCCCAGCAGCCGCGTCAGCGCCTGCCGCGCCAGATTGTGCAGCGGATGGCCGGTGAAAAGCCAGGGCGCCCGTTCGGCGATCAGGGGGTCGAGTCTGTCCTGCATGGCAATCACATGATCACGGCAGGATGACGGTGACATGACGCGCGGCCGCCGCCAAGGGGCAAGCGGCCGGGCGAGCGGTGTGTCGCCTAGCCGCGCATGCGGCGGGCCATCTCCTCCAGGTCGGGGCTTAGGCCCGGGCGGGCCAGGATGCGGTCCAGTTCGCCCCGGATCAGCGCCTGGCGGTCGGCGTCATAGCGGGCCCAGGTCTCGAACGCGGTGGACATGCGCGCAGCGGTCTGGGGGTTCAGCGGGTCCAGCCGGATCAGGCAGTCGGCGACGAATCGGTAGCCCGCCCCGCTGGCGGCATGAAAGCCCGCGTGATTCGCCGACAGCGCCCCCACGACCGCGCGAAAGCGGTTCGGGTTCTTCCAGTCGAACAGCGGGTGCAGGGTCAGCCGTTCGGCCAGGGCCGCGGCGCGGTCGGGGGCGGCATGGGCGATCTGCAGCGCGAACCACTTGTCCATCACCAGCCGGTCGCCCTGCCAGCGGGTGCCAAAGGCGGCCAGTTCCGCGTCGCCCCGGCCCACCTCGAGCAGGCAGGCCAGCGCGCCCAGCGATTCGGTCATGTTGTCGGCCCGGGCGAACAGGTCGGCCGCGCGCGCCCCGTCATCCAGCCGCGTCATCAGCCCGACCAGCGCCAGCCGCAGCGCCCGCCGCCCCGCGCCCGCGGCCCCGGGGGTGAAGGGGCCGGGCTCGGCCAGGCTGTCGATCATGCGGGGCAGGGCAGGGGCCAGATGGCGCGCCAGCGCCGTGGCCAGGCGCGCGCGGGCGGCGTGGATGCGTTCGGGGTCGGGGACCACGCCCGCCTCGTGCAGGGTCTGGGCCATGTCATCCTCGGACGGCAGGCGCAGCGCCAGCGCGCGGAAGGCGGGGTCCAGCGTGTCGTCCTGCGCCAGGCGCCCCAGCGCGTCCAGCCAGTCGGGGCCGGGGGCCGCGCCATCGGTCACCATGCGCGCCAGCACCTGCTTGGCCAGGGCGCGGCCGGCCTCCCACCGGTTGAAGGGGTCGGTGTCATGCGCCAGCAGGAAGGCGCGTTCCTCGGCGCTGGCGGCGCGGTCCAGCACCACGGGCGCCGAAAAGCCGCGCAGGATCGAGGGCACCGGCCGCGCGGCCAGGCCCGGGAAGGCAAAGGCCTGTTCCCCTTGCGTCATGTCCAGCACGGTGGTGGGCAGCACCTCATCCCCGTTGGGGTTCAGAAGGCCCAGCGCGATCGGGATCACCCGCGGCGGCTTGTCGGGCTGGCCCGGCGTGGGCGGCGTCGTCTGGCGGAAGGTCAGCGTATAGGTGCCGGTGTCGGGGGCCCAGTCCTCGGCCACCGTCAGGCGGGGGGTGCCGGCATCGGTATACCAGCGGGCGAACTGGGTCAGGTCGCGGCCGGTGGTGTCCCGGAACACGGCCAGCCAATCCTCGATCGTGGCGGCCTGGCCGTCGTGGCGGGCGAAATACAGGTCCAGCGCCCGGGCATAGGCATCGTCGCCCACCAGGCGCTTCAGCATGCCGATGACCTCGGCGCCCTTTTCATAGACGGTGGCGGTGTAGAAGTTGTTGATCTCGACATAGCTGTCGGGCCGCACGGGGTGGGCGAGCGGGCCCGCATCCTCGCGGAACTGGCGGGCGCGCAGCAGCAGCACGTCCTCGATCCGTTTCACCGCATGGCTGCGCATGTCGCCGCTGAACTGCTGGTCGCGAAAGACGGTCAGCCCCTCTTTCAGGCACAGCTGGAACCAGTCGCGGCAGGTGATGCGGTTGCCCGTCCAGTTGTGGAAATATTCATGCGCGACGATGGCCTCGATCCGGGCGAAATCGTCGTCGGTGGCGGTTTCGGGGCTGGCCAGCACGAATTTCGAGTTGAAGATGTTCAACCCCTTGTTTTCCATGGCCCCCATGTTGAAGTCGTCGACGGCGACGATGTTGAACACGTCCAGGTCGTATTCGCGGCCATAGACCTGTTCGTCCCAGCGCATCGACCGGATCAGGCTGTCCATCGCATAGGCGCAGCGCCCCTCGTCGCCCGGGCGCACCCAGATCGCCAGGTCGACCGCGCGGCCCGAGGCGGTGGTGAACCCCGCCCGATGCGCCACCAGATCGCCCGCGACCAGCGCGAACAGATAGGCGGGCTTGGGCCAGGGGTCGTGCCATTCGGCCCAGCCCGGCCCCTGCGCCACCGGATTGCCGTTCGACAGCAGCACGGGCAGGTCCGCCTCGATCCGCACGCGGAAGGGCGCCATGACATCGGGCCGGTCGGGGTAGAAGGTGATGCGGCGAAAGCCCTCGGCCTCGCACTGGGTGCAATACATCCCGTTCGAGATATAGAGCCCCTCGAGCGCGGTATTGGCCGCGGGCGCGATCTCGACCTCGGTGTCCAGGGTGAAGTCGCCGGCCGGCAGCAGCGCCGCGGGCAGGGTCAGGCCCGTGGCATCGGGCACAAGGTCGAGCGGCCGGCCGTCCAGCGCCAGCGCGACCAGCCGCAGCCCCTCGCCATCCAGCCGCAGGTCGTGGGGGCCTGCGCCTGCGGCGGGGTTCGCCGCAAACCCGATCCGCGCCCGCACCCGCGTGGCGGCCGGGTCAAGCCGGAAGGTCAGGTCGACCCCCGTGACGCGGAACGGATAGGGGCGATAGTCGGCCAGGCGCGTGGCGGGGCGGATGTCGGTCATGCGGATCTCCTTGCTCGGCCAAGGTCGGCCATCGCGCGGCAAGGTGCAAGCGGGTGTGGGGGGCACAGCGCGCCCCGCCCCGGGGTGGCAGGGGGCCGGGGATGACCCCGGCCCCGCGCGATCAGTTCCGCGACTTGTCGACCATCTTGCCCTTGGAAATCCAGGGCATCATCGCGCGCAGCTTTTCGCCCACCTTCTCGATCTGGTGTTCGTCGTTGATGCGGCGGGTGGCCTTGAACATCGGCTGGCCGACGGCGCATTCCTGCATCCAGTCGCGGACGAACTTGCCGGTCTGGATGTCGGTCAGCACGGCCTTCATGCGGGCCTTGGTCTCGTCATAGGGCAGGATGCGCGGGCCGCTGACGTATTCGCCGTATTCGGCGGTGTTGCTGATCGAATAGTTCATCGTGGCGATGCCGCCTTCGTAGATCAGGTCGACGATCAGCTTCACCTCGTGCAGGCATTCGAAATAGGCCATCTCGGGTTCGTAGCCCGCCTCGACCAGGGTTTCGAAGCCCATGCGGATCAGCTCGACCAGACCGCCGCACAGCACGGCCTGTTCGCCGAACAGGTCGGTCTCGCATTCCTGGCGGAAGCTGGTCTCGATGATGCCCGACCGGCCGCCGCCGATGGCGCTGCAGTAGGACAGGCCCAGTTCCATCGCCCGACCCGTGGCATCCTGATGCACCGCGACCAGGCAGGGCACGCCGCCGCCCTTGAGGTATTCGCCGCGCACGGTGTGGCCTGGGCCCTTGGGCGCCATCATGATGACGTCGACGCCCTTCTTCGGCTCGATCAGGCCGAAGTGGATGTTCAGGCCATGGGCAAAGGCGAGCGCGGCGCCCTCGCGCAGGTTGTCGTGGACATACTTGCGGTAGGTGTCGGCCTGCAGTTCGTCGGGCATGGTGAACATGATCAGGTCGGCCCAGGCGGCGGCCTCGGCGATGCCCATGACGGTCAGGCCCTCGGCCTCGGCCTTGGCGGCGCTGGGCGAGCCCGGGCGCAGCGCCACGACAATGTTCTTGGCGCCCGAATCGCGCAGGTTCAGCGCATGGGCATGGCCCTGGCTGCCATAGCCCAGGATGGCGACCTTGCGGTCCTTGATCAGGTTCACATCGCAGTCGCGGTCGTAATACACGCGCATGGGGGCGGTCCTTTCGTTGCCTATGGGTCGGGCAGGATAGGGATGCGGGCGGAAAATCCCGTGCAAAGTTTGATCCTGTCGCCGTTTTGTGCAAAAGATCATGCGCGGAATGAAAGGATCGCGAAAGGATCATGCTGGATGACACCGACCGGCGCCTGTTGCGCCACCTGCTGGCCGAGCCGGGGCTGGCCAGCGCGGACCTGGCCGAGCGCGCGGGCGTGACCCCCGCCACCGCCTGGCGGCGGATCGAGCGGCTGACCGAGGCGGGCGTGATCCGCGGCCGGCATGCGGTGATCGACTGGCGCGCGCTGGGCTATGCGGTCGAGGTCTCGCTGCGCTTTACCCTGGACAAGACCGCGCCGCGCGCCTTTGACGAATTCATTGCCGCGGCGCGCGGCGTGCCCGAGGTGACGGGGATCGAGACCTTCCTTGGCCGGGTGGACGTGCGGCTGACGGTGATCGCCCGCGACATGGCCCATTACCAGGAGCTGTATCGCAGCCGGATCCTGACGCTGCCGCATATCGCCGAGCTCGAGGCGCTGATGCTGGTGGCCACGATCAAGGACGCGGGCGGGCTGCCGGTATGATCGACCTCGACGACACCGACCGCGCGATCCTGCGCGCCCGGGTGCAGGATGCGGGCCTGTCGGCGGGCGCGATCGGCCGCCAGCTGGGGATCAGCCAGCCCGCCGCCTGGCGCCGCATCCGCCGGCTGGAAGAGGCGGGCGTGCTGGCCGGCCAGCGGCTGGAGGTGGACCGCGCCCGGCTGGGGTTCGGCGTGACGGTGTTCCTGGGCATCAAGCTGGCCACCCGCGGCCGTGTGAGCCTGGAGGATTTCGAACGCGCGGTGACGGCGATCCCCGAGGTGCAGGTGGTCCAGCATGTGCTGGGGCTGTTCGACTATCGGCTGCGGGTGGTGGCGCGCGACATCCCCGATTTCGAGCGCGTGCTGCGGCGGCGGATCATGACACTGCCCGGCGTGGGTCAGGTCGAGGCCAATGTGCTGCTGAACGAGGAGCGCAGGCCCGGGCCGCTGGGCTAGGGTCCGGCCGGGGGGCGGGGAGGGGCCGCCCCCTCCCCGCCACATTCAAGACGGGGAGAGACGGACCAGACGGTCTATAAGCCGGGTTCTGTGCCACGCCTTACGGCGCGCGACGATCATTCCTCTGGACCGCCCATTGCTGGACGG
>JACXUX010000348.1 GCA_014763725.1 Rhodobacterales bacterium | reverse complement strand
CGCCGCAAGGGATCTGCCGCCCGCCCCCGGCCTGCGCACCGCCCCGGCCGGGGCGGATCTTTCGGACGAAAGATCCGCCCCGATCCGCCGCCCCGGGGCTTGCCGCGGCCGGGCGGGCGGCCTAGCAGGGGCGGGCCGTCCCACCCCTGCCGGAGCCCGCAATGCCCGTGACCCTGGCCGCGCCGCAGCGCGGGATCCTTCTGATGCTGGCGGCGATCCTGATCTTCACCGGCATGGATGCGCTGGCCAAGGGGCTGATCGCGCAGCACCCGCCGCTGCAGGTGGTCTGGGCGCGCTATGCCGGGCAGGCGGTGATCCTGCTGGTGATCCTGGCGCCGCGGCTGGCGGTGCATCTGCGCGCCCATGCGCCCGGCGCGCTGGCCTTGCGGGGTCTGGCGCAGCTGGGGGCGACGGGGGTCTTCTTTGCCGGGCTGGGCCATATCGGCCTGGCCGAGGCGACGGCGATCATGGACATCAACCCCGTGCTGATCACGCTGGGCGCCGCGCTGTTCCTGGGTGAGAGGCTCGGGCTGCGGCGCGTGCTGGGCGTGCTGGCGGCCATGGTGGGCGCGATGATCGTGATCCGCCCGGGGCTGGGCGTCTTCAGCCCGGCCGCGCTGTTTCCGCTGGCCGCCGCGGTCTGCTATGCGGTCCATGCGCTGATCACCCGGGCGACGGGCGGGCGCGACAGCCTGTGGACGGCGCTGTTGTGGACCGCGCTGATCGGCACGGCGGTCACCTCGGCCGGGCTGCCGGCGGTCTGGCAGCCGCTGGCGCCCGGCGCGCTGCCCGGGTTCCTGGCCATCGGGGCGATCGGGGCGATGGGGCAGCTGTGCCTGATCCGCGCCTTTGCGCTGGCCGAGGCCTCGGCGCTCGCGCCTTTCGGCTATGTGGGGCTGGTCTTTGCCACGCTGTGGGGGATCGTGCTGTTCGACGAATGGCCCGATGTCTGGACGGGCGCCGGCGCGGTTGTGATCGTGGCGGCGGGGGTCTATGTCTGGCATCCCGAGCGGGCCGTGGCCCGCCGTGCCGCCACCACCGCCGGAGCCGCATGACCAAACCCCGCCGCCACACGGCCGACTGGCTGATGGCCCTGCAGAACCTGGCGCTGCGTGGGCTGATCGGGGCGCTGCTGCGGCTGCCCTATCGCTGGCGGGTGCCGCTGTGCGGCTGGGTGCTGGCCCGGGTTGTGGCGCCCCTGGCGGGCTGGCGGCGGCGCATCCGGCGCAACCTGGACCGCGCGCTGCCCGGCCTGAGCCCCGCCGAACGCCGGCGCGTGCTGCGCGGGGTGCCCGACAACATGGGTCGCACGATCATCGAGATCTATTCGGGCGCCGAGTTCACCCGCCGCGCCGCGGCCCTGCCGCTCGAGGGCGCGGGTGTCGCCGCGCTCGAGGCCGCGCACCGCGACCGCCGCCCGGTGATCCTGGTCACCGGGCATTTCGGCAATTACGACGCCGGCCGTGCGGCGCTGATCGCGCGCGGCTATCCGGTGGGTGCGCTCTACAAGCCGATGCGCAACAGCCGGTTCAACGCGCATTACCTGGCCGCGATCTCGGCCATCGGACAGCCGCTGTTTCCGCGCGGGCGGCAGGGTCTGGCCGACATGGTCCGGCATCTGAAGGCGGGGGGGATGCTGGGGCTGCTGATTGATCAATACATGCGGCACGGGGCGCAGCTTACCTTCTTCGGCCTGCCCGCGGCCACGGCGCTGTCGGCGGCGGAGCTGGCGCTGAAATACGATGCGCTGGTCATCCCCACCTATGCCGTGCGCCAGCCCGACGGGCTGTCCTTCCGCGTGCTGGTCGAGGCGCCGATCCCCCGCGGCACGCCCGAGGCGATGACCCAGGCGCTGAACGACAGTCTGGAGGCGCTGGTGCGCCGCCATCCCGAACAGTGGTTCTGGGTCCACCGCCGCTGGAAGGTGCCGCGCTATCGCGGCCGCCGGGCGGGGCAGGATCTGTAGCCCGCGGCCGGCCCGGACGGTCAGCCGCGGGTGGCGATCAGGTCCACGGCGACGGTGACGGCAAAGCCCACGGTCGCCTCATCCCCATAGCTGGCACCGATGGCAAAGTCGCGCCGGTCCAGCGTGGTCCGGCCCTGCATCTGCGCGCGATCGCCCGTCAGGGTCAGGGTGAAGGGCAGGTCCACCGGCACCGTCACGCCGCGCAGGGTCAGCGTGCCGCGGGCGACCCAGGCCGCGCCATCGGGCAGGATCTCGGCCTGGAACCGCGCCTGGGGATGGGCGGCGGTGTCCAGGAACCCCGCGCCCTGGACCTGGGGGGTGACCGACCCCAGGGTCACGCTGGGCGTGGCGATCGTCACCTCCACCCGGCCGGGACGGCCGTCGGCGGGCTGCGTGTCAAAGGTGATGTCGGCCTGCCAGTCGGCAAAGGCGCCCTGCACCGGCTGGCCCAGCTGGGCCACGGTGAAGGTCAGGCTGCCTTCGGTCACGGTCCAGCGCGGCCCGTCACCATCCGCGCCAGCGTCCCGTCGCGGTCGATCAGCGCGTGCTTCAGCGCCCCCGCCACATGCAGCGCGATGGCCCCGATCAGCACCCAGGCGAACAGGCCATGCGCCGCCCCTGCCGCCTGGGCCA
>JACXUX010000063.1 GCA_014763725.1 Rhodobacterales bacterium | reverse complement strand
GGGGACAGCGGCACGGGGGTCCAGGCGTCGGTCATCGGTTGCACCCTGCGTCCCGCACGATCCAGTCGCACAGCGCGGGGAAGTCCAGCCCCGCATGCGCCGCCTGTTCGGGCGACAGCGAGGTGGGCGTCATTCCCGGCTGGGTATTGGTTTCCAGGATCACCAGCCCGTCCAGGCCCCGCGCGGCATCCCAGCGCAGGTCGGTCCGGCTGAGCCCGCGGCACCCCAGCGCCCGATGCGCCCGCAGCGCCATGTCCAGACAGGCCTCGGTCACCGCGGGGGGCAGGTCGGCGGGCAGCACATGGCGCGACCCGCCGGGGCGATACTTGGCGTCATAGTCATACCAGCCGTCGGTCAGGATGTCGGTCACGCACAGCGCCCGGTCGCCCAGCACGCTGACCGTCAGTTCACGCCCCGGGACATAGGCCTCGACCAGCACGGTTTCGGGCATGTCGGGGGCCAGCTGCGGCGGGCCGTTCGCCGCCTCGGGCACCAGATAGACGCCGACCGACGACCCTTCGGCATTGGGCTTGACCACATAGGGCGGGGGCAGGACGTGGCGGGCGCGCACCTCGGCCGCGGGGGCGATCAGCCCCGCCGCCACCGGCAGACCCGCCGCGGCAAAGGCCGCCTTGGCGCGGGTCTTGTCCATCGCCAGCGCCGAGGCCAGCACCCCCGAATGCGTATAAGGCAGGCCCAGCCATTCCAGGATGCCCTGCACGCAGCCATCCTCGCCCCAGCGGCCGTGCAGCGCGTTGAAGCAGACATCGGGACGCAGCGCGTCCAGCCGCAGGGCCAGATCGCGGCCGGCATCGACCTCGACCACGTCGTATCCCGCCACCCGCAGGGCCGCCGCGCATGCGCGCCCGCTGACCAGGGACACCTCCCGCTCGGCGGAAAGACCCCCCATCAGCACTGCCACCCTGGGGGCTGTCCTGCTCGACCCGCCCGCCATCGCCTCTGCCCGGGCCTTTGCGGCCCCTGTCGCGGCCCCTTGGGGGCCGGTTCTTGTTGTCACGCGGCCGGTTCGCCCACCCGCATGATTTCCCATTCTAGCGCGATCCCCTGGGTTTCGGAAACCCTTTTCCGCACCATCTCGCCCAATTCCTCCAGCTCGGCGGCGGTGGCGCCGCCGGTGTTGATCAGGAAATTGGCGTGCATCTCGCTCATCTGCGCGCCGCCCAGACGCGCGCCGCGCATGCCCGCGCGGTCGATCACCGCCCAGGCCTTCAGCTCATGCGTGTCGTCGGGCCGGCCGGTGCTGGAATGGCCCACCGGGTTGCGGAAGGTCGATCCCGCGCTGCGGTCGCGCACCGGCTGGCTGGCATCGCGCCGGGCGACCTGTTCGTCCATCCGCGCGGCCAGCGCCTCGGGCTCGCCCGGGGGCGCGCGAAAGGTCGCATTGGTGACGACCCAGCCCTGCGGCAGGTCGGACTGGCGGTAGCGCAGGTTCAGGTCGGCGGCCGGGATCGTCACCACGCGGCCGTCACGGGTGACGGCGCGCACCTCCGCCAGCACATCGGCGACATAGCGGCCATAGCAGCCCGCGTTCATCCGCACCGCGCCGCCGATGCTGCCCGGAATGGTGCGCAGGAAGGTCAGGTCGCGCCCCGCCGCCGCCGCCTGCCGCGCGACATGGGCATCCAGCGCCGCGGCCCCCGCGGTGACGCGGTCGCCTGCGACCTCGATGCCGTTGAAGCTGCGCCCCAGCCGGATCACCACCGCCCGAAGCCCGCCGTCGCGCACGATCAGGTTCGACCCCACGCCCATCGGAAAGACCGCAACCCCCGGGTCTAGGTCGCGCAGGAAGTCGGCCAGGTCCTGTTCATCGGCAGGCTGGAACAGCCAGTCCGCCGGCCCGCCCACGCGCAGCCAGGTCAGGTCGGCCAGCGGCCGGTGGGCGGTCAGGGTGCCGCGGGGGGTGGGAAGCGTCGCCATGCGGTCTTGGTAGCCGCGCGGGCCGGGGGCGGCAAGGGGCGGCCGACGGCCGGCGGTTAGCCGCGGCGGCGCAGCCGGGCCACCAGGTGGATCAGCGGCCAGCGCAGGACCGAGGCGCCCGCCAGCATCAGCCCCAGGCCCCACAGCGGCCCCTCGGCCGCGGTCACCCAGCCCAGCAGCGGGATGCCCGTCACGATCAGCGCCACCGCGCCGGGCCAGTGAAAGCGGCGCGGCAGCATCGCGATGACGCTGGCCACCAGCGCCCAGAGACAGGCCGCGATCAGGGCAGGGGGCATGGGCAGCCCTTTCCGGCAGGGGGACACAGATGCGCAGGGACGGCGCGCCCGGTCATGCCTTGCCCCCCAGACGGGCGGGCAGGGCATTGGCCCAGGTGCTGATCGTGCCCGCGCCCAGGCAGACGACCATGTCGCCGGGCCGCGCCTGTTCGCGCACCAGCCGTTCCAGATCGGCCTCGTCCAGGATGGCGCGGGCGTGGCGGTGGCCGTGGGCGATCAGGCCGGCGACCAGATCGTCGCGGCTGGCGCCGGGGATCGGATCCTCGCCCGCGGCATAGACCTCGGCGATGGCGACCACGTCGGCCTCGTTGAAGCAGGTGCAGAAATCCTCGAACAGATGGCTCAGCCGGGTGTAGCGGTGCGGCTGGTGCACCGCGATCACCCGCGCGCCGGGGTGGCCCGCCACCGCCTGGCGCGCGGCCTTCAGCACCGCGGCGATTTCCACCGGGTGGTGGCCATAGTCGTCGATCACGGTCACGCCGCCCAGCACCTCGCCCACGCGGGTGAAGCGGCGGTTGACGCCGGCGAAACCGGCCAGCGCCTCGCGGATGTCGTGCTTCTTCATGCCCAGATGGCGGGCGACCGCGATCGCCGCCAGCGCGTTCGACACGTTGTGGTCGCCCGGCATGGGCAGGGTGCAGCCTTCGATCTTCGAACCTTCGCCTTCGTTCTGCAGCAGGACATCAAAGTGCGCCTTGCCGTTTTCGAACCTCAGCCCCGTGGCGCGCACATCCGCCTGGGCGTTGAAGCCGAAGGTGACCACGCGCCGGTCGGTCACCCGGCCGACCAGGGCCTGCACCTCGGGGTGGTCGGTGCAGCAGACCGCCAGCCCGTAGAAGGGGATGTTCGACACGAAGTCCAGGAAGCCCTTGCGCAGCGCGTCGAAGGAGCCCCAGTGTTCCATGTGTTCGGGGTCGATGTTCGTGACGATGGCGATGGTGGCGGGCAGGCGGTTGAAGCTGCCGTCGCTTTCGTCGGCCTCGACCACCATCCATTCGCCGGCCCCCGCCCGCGCGTTCGAGCCGTAGGCGTGGATGATCCCGCCGTTGATCACCGTGGGGTCAAAGCCGCCGCGGTCCAGCAGCGTGGCGACCATGGTCGTCGTCGTCGTCTTGCCATGGGTGCCGGCGATGGCGATGTTCGACTTCAGCCGCATCAGCTCGGCCAGCATCTCGGCCCGGCGCACCACGGGCAGCTTGCGGCGGCGCGCCTCTTCCAGCTCGGGGTTGCCCTTGCGGATGGCCGAGGACACGACGACCACCGCCGCCTCGCCCAGGTTCTCGGCGCGCTGGCCCTCGAAGAAGGTCGCGCCCAGTTCGACCAGCCGCGCGGTGATCTTCGATGCCCGGGCGTCGGACCCCTGCACCCGGTAGCCCAGCGTCATCAGCACCTCGGCGATGCCCGACATGCCGATGCCGCCGATGCCGACGAAATGGATGGGGCCCAGTTCCCCGGGCAGCTTGGTGGCGGCGTTCATGGCGTGTCGTCCTTGGGGGCGGCGCCCTGCGCCAGCCGGTCAACCAGGGCCACGAGGCGGTCTGTCGCGTCGGTCCGTCCCTGCGCCAGCGCGGCCGCGGCCATGCGGGCGGCGGCGGCGGGCTGGGTCAGGACCATCGCAATGTGCCCTGCCAGCGTGGCGGGGTCAAGGGCGGCCTCGGGGATCAGGATCGCGGCGCCAGCCCCGACCAGGCCGCGGGCGTTCGCCGTCTGGTGGTCGGCGGTCGCCGCGGCATAGGGGATCAGGATCGCGGGCCGCCCGATCGCGCTGATGTCGGCCACGGACGAGGCGCCCGACCGGCTGATGACCAGCTGTGCCTCGGACAGGCGGCGCGGGATGTCGGTGAAGAAGGGCTGGACCTCGGCCTCGATCCCGGCAGCGGCATAGGTGTCGGTCACGCGGTCGGCATCCTCGGCCCGGGCCTGGTGGGCCACCCGCAGGTGGCGGCGCAGGTCGTCGGGCAGGGCGGCCAGCGCCGCGGGCACCACATCCGACAGGATGCGCGCGCCCTGGCTGCCGCCGATGACGACCAGGCTCATCGGATAGTCGCCGGGCGCGATATAGGGCGCGCCCGCGCGGTCCAGCACCGCCGCGCGAACCGGGTTGCCGGTGTGGAGGCCCGTCACCCCCGGGGGCAGGTCGGTGGGCCAGGTGCCGCAGGCCACCGCCATCACCCGCGGCGCGAACAGCCGGTTCACCCGGCCCAGCACGCCGTTCTGTTCATGGATCATCCGCGGCCGGCGCAACAGCCAGGCCGCCGCCAGCGCCGGGATCGTGGGATAGCCGCCAAAGCCCACCACCACCGCCGGCGGATCGCGCCGCTGCGCCATCAGCGCGGCCAGGATGCCGCCCGCAATGCGAAAGGGCACCGCCGCCCGCGCCAGCAGCCCGCCGCGATCAGCAGGTGCGGCGCCGTCATCCGCGTGCCCGGTGGAACAGGAAGTCGCCGATCTGGCCCTGCGGCCGCGTCCGCGTCAGTGCCAGCAGCATCCCCAGACCGATGCCCGCGGCGATCACCGACGACCCGCCATAGCTGACGAGGGGCAGCGTCATGCCCTTGGCCGGCATCAGCCGCACCGCCACGCCCATGTTGATCATCGCCTGCACACCCAACATCGCGGCCAGCCCCGCCCCGGCCAGCCGGATGAACGGATCGCGTTCCCGCGTCAGCCGCAGCAGCGACCGCACCGTGATCAGCCCGTAGAGCGCGATGATCAGCAGCACCAGCATCAGGCCGTATTCCTCGGCCGCGACCGCGATGATGAAGTCGGTGTGCGCGTCGGGCAGCTGCCACTTGACCTGGCCTTCCCCCACGCCCACGCCGAAGAAGCCGCCCTCCTGGATCGCGTTGGTGGCATAGCCCAGCTGGCTGCGGGGGTCGATCTCGGGCGTCAGGAAGCCGTCGATCCGGCGGGCGAAATGTTCCGACCCGTTGTAGGCGACGATGCCGCCGAACACGATCATCGTGATCACCGTCGCGATCAGCACCCAGGGCGCGCCCGACACGAAATAGACCACGCCCCAGCCGAACATCACCAGCATCGCCTGGCCGAAATCGGGCTGCAGCACCAGCAAGGTCACCACGATCAGTGTCAGCGCAAAGGACAGCGCCTTGCCCGGCGGGCCGTTCACGTCCTGGCTGGCGGCGACCAGCCAGGCGGCCAGCACGACAAGGCCGGGCTTCAGGAATTCCGACGGCTGGAACGACCCGAATCCCAGCGAATACCAGCGCACCGCGCCCTTGCCGAAGTCGGTGCCCAGAAAGGGCAGCAGCGCCAGCGCGACAAAGGCCGCCAGGAACAGCAGCACACCCATCCGCCGCACCTCGGCCGGGTTCAGCATCGACACCGCCAGCATGACGCCCATCGCCGTCAGGCCGAAGACCATCTGCCGTTGCACATAGTAATAGGGCGGCAGCGCATTGCGTTCGGCCAGCGGGACGGACGCGGCCAGGCCCAGCAGCAGCCCGATGCCGAACAGCACGAAGACGGCGACCAGCGCCCATTTGTCGATCGTCCGCCACCAGCGGGGAAGCACCGGTTCACCCGCGCGCACGGGTACGGTGCCATGGACCATTTCCGTCATGGGATGCCGCCTGATCTGTCTGCCCAACCGTCCGGTTCTGCCCGGATCTGATGTCAGAGTAACGCGCCTGCCCGCGCAGCACCAGCACAAAGGCGGGCGCGCGATCAGCCCTCGACGGGGGAGAACTGCAGCGCCACGGCCTGCCAGCCTTCGTCGGCGCGCACCATCAGCGCAGTCAGCAGCGCGGCTGTGCGCGCCAGATCCTGGCCATCGGCATCGAGCAGCCCGCTGACGACGAAGCGCTGCTGGATCAGCGCGGCATTGGGGCCGATGCGGCGCAGCGTGCCCTTGCCCGTGACCAGCCGCGCCCGCGCCATCAGGCCTGCAAATTCGGCGGCCAGCAGCGCCTCGATCGCGGCGCGCCCCTCGGCCCAGCCGGCCGACAGGCTGAGACAGGTGGCATCGTCCAGGCACAGCGCCGCGATCGCCGCGGCATCGGCCTTGCCGAAGGCGGTGGCGAAGATGCGGGGAAAGTCGCGGGGGTCGGGCAGGGTCATGGCGGGGTCAGTCCTGCGGCACCAGCTTGCCGGGGTTCATCAGGCCTGCGGGGTCCAGCGCGGTCTTGATCGCGCCCATCACGTCCCAGGCGGGCCCGTGTTCGGCGCGCATGTAGCCCAGCTTGCCCAGGCCGATGCCGTGTTCGCCCGTCACCGTGCCGCCCAGCCGCAGCGCGCGTTCGGCCATCCGCGCGGTCAGCCGGTCGGCGGCGGCGCGTTCCTCGGGGCTGGCGGGGTCGACCAGCAGGATGGCGTGAAAATTGCCGTCGCCCACATGGCCCAGGATCGGCCCCGGCACAGGCCCCGCCGCGATGTCGGCCTGGGTTTCCGCCACCGCCTGCGCCAGCTGCGAGATCGGCACGCAGACATCGGTCACCACGCCCTGCGCGCCCGGCCGGCTGGCCAGGATCGCGGGATAGGCGGCGTGGCGCATCTTCCACAGCCGGGTCCGGTCCTCGGGCCGGTCGGCGCGGGCCAGGTCCGTGGCGCCATGTTCGGCCGCCACATCCGCGAACAGCGCGGCCTGTTCGGCCACGGTCGCGGGGCTGCCGTGGAATTCCACCAGCAGATGCGGCCGCGCGGGCAGGTCCAGCCCGGCATGGGCCGCGCAGGCGCGGCTGGCGGCCTGGTCCAGCAGTTCGATCCGCGCGGGCTGCAGCCCCGCCTGCATCGTCACCACCACCGCCGCCACGGCCGCGGCCACGTCGGGAAAGGCGCAGACCGCGGTCGAGATCGCCTCGGGCACCGGATGCAGCCGCAGCGTCAGTTCGGTGATCAGGCCCAGCGTGCCCTCGGACCCCACGAACAGCCCGGTCAGGTCATAGCCCGCGGCGGATTTCGGCGCCCCCGTGCCGGTGCGGATCACCCGGCCATCGGCCAGCACCACCTGCAGCCCGCGCACATTGTCGCGCATCGTGCCGTAGCGCACCGCGGTCGTGCCGCTGGCGCGGGTGGCGGCCATGCCGCCCAGCGTGGCATTGGCCCCCGGATCGACCGGAAAGAACAGCCCCGTGTCGCGCAGCCGGGTGTTCAGCGCCTCACGCGTGATCCCGGGCTGCACCTGCACCCGCATGTCCTGGGGGGCGATCTCCAGCACGCGGTCCATGCGGGCGAAATCCACCGTCACCCCGCCGCGGGTGGCCAGCGCGTGGCCCTCGAGCGAGGTGCCCGCCCCCCAGCCCTGGACCGGCAGGCCATGCGCGGCACAGATGGCGACGATCCGCGCCACCTCGTCCACGGTTTCGGGCCAGGCCACCGCCTGGGGCAGGCCCGCGCGCACATGGGTCTCGCTGGCCGCATGCTGGGCCAGATCGGCCGCCCGGGTGCCCAGCCGCGGCCCCAGCAGCGTTTCCAGTTCGGCCAGCGCGGCAGTGGGGTCGGTCATCGGCGGCATCCTGACTGTGCCGGACGACCCTAGGCCAAGCCGCCGCCGGCCGGAAGGGGGTCAGAGCCGCTCGATCGTGACCCGGTCGGGGTAAAAGGCCAGATGCCCCGCGATGCCTGCCGCGGCCGGCAACGGGGTTTCATAGGTCCAGACCGCGTCCCGCAGCACGCCGCTTTTCGTGACGATCGAGTAGTAATTCGCCACCCCCTTCAGCGGGCAGCCGGTCGTCTGGTCCGACCGTTCCAGGAAGGCCATCGCCACATCCTGCCGCGGGACATACAGGACCGGGGGGCGGCTGCCCTCGGTCAGCTCCAGCGCGTCCTTCGTCTCGCCGATCACCGCGCCGCCCGCGCGGATGACCACCGTGCCGCCGGCGCGGCGGATCCTGATCTGGTCGGGCATGTTCAACCTCCTGTCCTGTCGGCCCAGCTTGCCGCGCTGCGGCGGCAGATGTCAAAGCGGCGCACAGACGCGGGCCAGCCAGTCCGCGGTCGGGGGGGTCACGGCGGGCGCCAGTTCGGCCAGCACCCGGGCGTGATAGGCGTCGATCCAGGCGCGTTCGTCCGACGCCAGGTCCTGCGCGCGGATCAGCCGGCGGTCGAACGGGGCCAGCGTCAGCGTCTCGAACCCCAGCTGCCGGCGTTGCGCATCGCCGCCGGGCAGGGCGGGCGCCTCGACCACCACGATCAGGTTCTCCAGCCGGATGCCGAAGGCGCCCTCGCGGTAATAGCCCGGCTCGTTCGACAGGATCATGCCGGGGTCCAGCGGAACCTCGCCGATCCGGCTCAGCCGCTGCGGCCCCTCATGCACCGACAGGAAGGCGCCGACGCCATGGCCGGTGCCGTGGTCATAGTCCTGGCCCGCCGCCCACAGGAACTGGCGTGCCAGCGCATCCAGATGCGCCCCCGCCACCCCACGGGGAAAGCGCGCCCGGCTGACCGCGATCAGCCCGCGCAGCACGCGGGTATAGCAGACGGCCGCCTCCTCGGGCACCTCGCCCACCGGCACGGTGCGGGTGATGTCGGTCGTGCCGTCGACGTATTGCCCGCCCGAATCGACCAGCAGCAGATCCCCCGCCCGCAGTGCGCGGTTCGTGGCCTCGGTCACGCGATAGTGGATGACCGCGCCATGTTCCCCCGCCCCGCAGATCGTGTCGAAACTGATGTCGTGCAGCGCATTGGTCGCGCGGCGAAGGCCTTCCAGCGCGCGCACCACGTCGATCTCGGTCAGGGTGCCGCGCGGGGCCGCCCCGTCCAGCCAGCACAGGAATTCGGCCATGGCCGCCCCGTCGCGGCGATGGGCGCCGCGCGCGGCCGCGATCTCGGCCGCGGTCTTGCGCGCCTTGGGCAGGCGGCAGGGATCCTCGCCCCAGACGACCGCCACGCCCGCCGCATCCAGCGCCTGGCGCAGCGCCAGCGGCGCGCTGCCGCGGTCCAGCCGCACCGGCCCGGTCAGCCCCGCCAGCCGCGGCAGGAACGCCTCGGGCGGGGCCAGGCGGACATCCGGCCCGGCATGGGCCAGGCAACCCTCGTCGAACTTCGCCGGATCGGCGAACAGCTCCAGCCCGCCATCGTCCCGCAGGATGCCAAAGCCATGGAACACCGGGTTGCGCGGCACATCCGCCCCCCGCAGGTTGGTCAGCCAGCAGAGCGAATCCGGCAGCGTGATGACCGCCGCCCGCTGGCCGGCCTGGACCAGCCCGGCCGCCAGCGCGGCCCGCTTCTCGGCACTGCTGGCGCCGGCCAGCGCATCGGGATGGGCAAAGACCCGCCCCTGCGGCGCAGCCGGCCGGTCGGGCCAGACCACATCCACGGCATTGGCGACCGGCACCAGCCGCACCGGCCGCCCGGCCAGCGCCGCCTCGATCCGCGCCACCTCCTCGGCCGTGTGCAGCCAGGGGTCAAAGCCCACGTCCCCCGCCGCCAGATGCGCCGCGATCCAGTCGCCCGGCTGCGTCTCGGGCCAGTCGACGGGGGTAAAGACGGCCAGGTCCACCTGCGCCCGCACCTGCACCCGATAGCGCCCGTCGACAAAGACCCCCGCCCGGTCGGCCAGCACCACCGCCACCCCGGCCGAGCCGGTGAACCCCGTCAGCCAGGCCAGCCGTTCGTCGCAGGCCGCGACATATTCGCCCTGATGCGCATCGGCCCGCGGCACGATGAACCCCGCCAGCCCCCGCCGCGCCAGCTCGGCCCGCAGCGCCGCCAGCCGCACCGGGCCCTGCGCCGGGTTCGCCCCCGTCTCGAAGCTCTGGAACATCGCGCTGCCTCCGCCTCTGCCGGACCCCCCGGCTTCCCGGCCAAATATCCTCGGGGGGTGAGGGGCCGTCAGGCCCCGAGGGGGGCAGACAGCCCCCCTTACCCCGCCCGCCGCTGCGCCAGGAACCGGGCGCGCTTGCGCGGGTCCTGCTCGAACAGGCCGGCCAGCTGCTCGGTGATGGCACCCGCCAGCTGCTCGACATCGGTGATCGTCACCGCGCGCTGGTAGTAGCGCGTCACGTCATGGCCGATGCCGATCGCGATCAGCTCGACCGCGCGGCGGCGTTCCACCATCGCGATCACGTCGCGCAGGTGCTTTTCCAGATAGTTCGAGGGGTTGACCGACAGCGTGCTGTCGTCGACCGGGGCGCCGTCGGAAATCACCAGCAGGATCTTGCGCGCCTCGCGCCGGGCCAGCATGCGGCGGTGCGCCCATTCCAGCGCCTCGCCGTCGATGTTTTCCTTCAGCAGGCCTTCCTTCATCATCAGGCCCAGGTTTTCCCGCGCCCGCCGCCAGGGCGCGTCGGCGGCCTTGTAGATGATGTGGCGCAGGTCGTTCAGCCGCCCGGGGTTCTGCGGCCGCCCCTCGGCCAGCCAGGTCTCGCGGCTCTGCCCGCCCTTCCAGGCGCGGGTGGTGAAACCCAGGATCTCGACCTTGACATCGCAGCGTTCCAGCGTGCGCGCCAGCACGTCGGCGCAGATCGCCGCGATGGAAATCGGCCGGCCGCGCATGCTGCCCGAATTGTCCAGCAGCAGCGTGACCACCGTGTCGCGGAATTCGGTGTCCTTCTCGCGCTTGAAGGACAGGGGCGTCGTGGGGTTGGCCACCACGCGGGCCAGGCGGCCTGCGTCCAGCGTGCCTTCCTCCAGGTCGAATTCCCAGCTGCGGTTCTGCTGCGCCTGCAGCCTGCGCTGCAGCTTGTTGGCCAGCCGGCCCACCGCGCCCTTCAGCGGGTCGAGCTGCTGGTCCAGATAGGCGCGCAGCCGTTCCAGCTCGGCCGGTTCGGCCAGATCCTCGGCGCGGATCTCCTCGTCGAAGCGGGTGGAATAGGCGGTATAGTTCGGATCGGCCTCGGAATGGGGGGCGGGCGGCGGGGGTTCCAGCGGCGCGTCGCCCTCGGGCAGTTCGCTTTCCTCGCCCTCTTCGACCTCGGCGCTGTCGTCGAGGCTCACCTGGGCCTGGCTGGCATCCTGCTGTTCGTCCTGGGACCGTTCGGGGCTGGCGTCGGCCTCTTCGCTGTCGTCCTTGTCCTCGCCCGTGCTGTCGGGGCTGTCGGGGTCTTCCTCGGCCGGTTCGCCCGCGTCGTCCTGGTCGTCCATGTCCGGGTCGTCGCCCAGCTGATCGCCATAGCCCAGGTCCTGGATCACCCGCCGCGTCAGCCGGGCAAAGGCCGCCTGATCGGCCAGCACATGGTCCAGGTTGCCCAGGGTTTCGCCGGCCTGGCTTTCGATGAAGCCGCGCCAGAGGTCCATCACGTTGGCCGCGCCGCGCGGCATCGGCCGGCCGGTGGCCAGGTGGCGCACCAGATAACCCGCCGCGGTGGCCAGCGGCGCATCGGCGGCCTGGGTGATCTGGGCATAGCCCTTGCGCTCGGCCTCTTGCGCGATCTTGGCGTCGATGTTGTCGGCGGTGCCGGGCATGGTGCGGGCGCCCACGGCCTCGCACCGGGCGGTTTCCATCGCCTCGTAGATCTCGCGCGCCATGGCGCCCTGGGGGGCATAGCGGGTGTGGGTCGCCTCGTCATGGTGGCGGCGGCGCAGGGCAAAGGCATCGGCGGTGCCGCGGGCCAGCATCACCTCGTCCCGGGTCATGCGGCGGCTGACCTGGGGCAGGCGCAGGCCGTCCTTGTTCATCCCCGGCGGGTCGACCGAATAGGTCACGCCCATGTCGGGGTCGTCGGCCATGGTCCGCGTGGCCTCGGCCAGGGCCTTCTTGAACGGATCGGCGGGGTTGTCGGTCGGTCTGGTCATCGCCGTCTCGCCTGTCTGGGGCCGGGGGCGGG
>JACXUX010000347.1 GCA_014763725.1 Rhodobacterales bacterium | reverse complement strand
GCCCGGCGGCGCCCGCGGCCCAGCCCCCGGCCAGCAGCGTGGCCTCGGCCGTGGCCGCCGCCGTGGCGGCGGCAACCGCGGGCGGCGGGGCGGATGCCGCGGCCCCCGCAGGCCCGCCCCTGTCGGCGGGCGAACAGGACGCGCTGCGCCGCGCGATCGGCAGCAAGTGGAACCTCGGCTCCGCCTCGACCGAGGCGATGCGCACCATCGTGACTGTCCGCGTCAGCTTCGGCCGCGACGGCCGGCCGGGCGAGATCACGCTGGTCGACAGCGACGGGCCCAGCGACACCGCCACCCGCACCGCCTTTGACGCCGCGCGCCGCGCCATCCAGCGCGCCTGGATCGACGGCCAGCTGTCGCTGCCGCCCGAGAAATACGAGACCTGGAAGGTCGTCGAGATCGTCTTCAACCCCGAAGGGATGCGTTTCCGGTGATCCCCCGTTTCCGATTGTTCGCAGAAAGGACCCCTGCCATGCCGTTCCGACCTGGTCTTGGCGCCCTTGCCGCGGTGATGGCGCTTGCGCTGATCCAACCGGCCCCCGCCGTGGCCCAGTCGGGCCCGCTGCGGATCGAGATCACCGAAGGCGTGATCGAACCGCTGCCCTTTGCCGTGCCCGATTTCGTGGCCGAAAACGGCGGCGCGGCGCAACTGGCGCGCGATATCGGCCGGGTGATCGCGGCCGATCTGGCCGGCACGGGGCTGTTCCGCGAAATCCCGGCCAGCGCGCATATCGCGCGGGTGACCAGCTTTGACGCCCCCGTGTCCTATCCCGACTGGAAGGCGATCAACGCCCAGGCGCTGGTGACCGGGGCGGTCGCGGTGTCGGGCGACCGGGTGACGGTCAAGTTCCGGCTGTTCGACATCGTCTCGGGCCAGCCGCTGGGCGAGGGGCTGCAGTTCGCAGGGTCCAAGGGCAGCTGGCGGCGCATGGCGCACAAGGTGGCCGATGCCGTCTATTCCCGCATCACCGGCGAGGGCGGCTATTTCGACAGCCGCGTCGTCTTCGTGTCGGAGAGCGGGCCCAAGAACCAGCGCGCCAAGCGGCTGGCGGTGATGGATTACGACGGCGCCAACCTGCAATACCTGACCGACAGCCGGTCGATCGTGCTGGCGCCGCGGTTCTCGCCCGCGGGGGACCGGATCCTGTATACCAGTTTCCAGTCGGGCTTTCCGCGCATCTACGTCATGGATGTGGCGACCCTGCGCGCCCGGGCGCTGGACGAACAGCCCGGCACGATGACCTTTGCCCCGCGCTTTTCGCCCGACGGGCGCACGGTGGTCTTCAGCCTGGAACAGGGCGGCAACAGCGACATCTGGTCGCTGGACATCGCCAGCGGCCAGCGCCAGCGGCTGACCAATGCCCCCTCGATCGAGACGGCGCCCAGCCATTCGCCCGACGGCAGCCGGATCGTGTTCGAATCCGACCGGTCGGGGACCCAGCAGCTCTATGTCATGTCCGCCGCCGGGGGCGAGCCGCAGCGCATCAGCTTTGGCCCCGGCCGCTATGGCACGCCGGTCTGGTCGCCGCGCGGCGACCTGATCGCCTTTACCAAACAGCATCAGGGCCGCTTCCACATCGGCGTGATGCGCACCGACGGGTCCGAGGAACGGCTGCTGACCGCCAGCTTCCTGGATGAGGGCCCGACCTGGGCCCCGAACGGCCGCGTGATCATGTTCACCCGCGAAACCAGCGGGGCGGGCGGGGCGCCGGCGCTCTATTCCGTCGACATCTCGGGGCGCAACCTGCGCCCGGTGCCGGTGCAGGGCGCGGCGTCCGACCCGGCCTGGTCGCCGCTGTTGCCCTGACCGCCAGACACGCGCCCGTGAGGCGCAGATTGTTTCCAACACCGCCCCGGGCTGCTAGGGTCGGGGCCACAGATCCTGAAAGAGACCGATCCATGACCCTTCTTCCCAAGGCGATCCTGCTGTGCGCCGCGCTGGGGCTTGCGGCCTGCAACAATCCCGACGGCTATGGCGCGGGCGGCTATGACGAAGGCTTTGGCGCGGGCGGCGTGGGGACCACGGGCCTGGGCGATCCGTCGAACCCCGCCTCGGCCGGCTATTTCCAGCAGAGCGTCGGCGACCGGGTGTTCTTCCCCGTCGACCAGAGCACGCTGACCGATGCCGCCCGCGCCACCCTGGCGCAGCAGGCGGTCTGGCTGAACCAGCATGCCGACTATGCCGTCATCATCGAGGGCCATGCCGACGAACAGGGCACGCGCGAATACAACCTGGCGCTGGGCGCCCGGCGCGCCAGCGCGGTGCAGGACTACCTGATCAGCCAGGGGGTCGCGGCCTCGCGCATCCGCACGGTCAGCTATGGCAAGGAACGCCCGGTCGAGATCTGCTCGGACGAGGCCTGCTATGCCAAGAACCGCCGCGCGGTCACGGTGCTCAGCACCGGCGCGGGCGCCTGAGGCTGGGGCGGCCATGCTGCGCGCGCTGGTCCTGACGGCGGCCCTGGCGGTGGCGGATCCTGCGCTGGCGCAGGACCGCGCCCAGACGCTGGCCGACATCCGTGCCGAGCTGGCGCTGCTGGCCGGCCAGATCGACGGGTTGCGGGCCGAACTGGCCCGCAGCGGCGCGGGCGGCGGGGCGGCTG
>JACXUX010000346.1 GCA_014763725.1 Rhodobacterales bacterium | reverse complement strand
CTTTAACGCCCTCGGCACAGCCGAGATCGTCCGCGTGGGCTGACGCCGATGGAGGAAGGGGTAGTCACACCCCACGCCGCCATTCTGCAACAATGCCACCCGTATCACCCACTCAATCCGAGCCTCGGCGGAAAGGGCGCCCCAAGCCCTGTCCGGTAAACTTGACTAAGTCTGCACCTCAGGCCATGCGAAGCCGTCCGTCGAGGCGGATGCCGGTTTCGGGCGACACGGTGCCCAGATCGCGGATATGGGCGATGATCTCGTTGCGGTAGACAAGCCCGGTGTGGTTGTAATCCCAGCCGCGGACCGCCAAGGTCGATGGCGTAGCGCAGCCCGCTCGAGAAATGCAGGAAACCGCGCGAGACGAAGCCGTTCAGGTCTGTCCCCGCCACCTCATCGGGCCGCAGGATGCGCTTGGCATTGCTGTCGAGCATCGCCTGCAGCGCGCGCCCGGTGATCGTGGCGACATGGACCAGATCGGCATAGGGCATGACGTCGAACCACTCGCGGAAGGTCAGCGGCCCTTCGTCCACCCCGGCCGCAAGCCCCGTGGCGTTGAAGAGCGCCAGATCCACCGCGCCGTTGGCAAAGGTGGAGGACCGCGCCACCAGCGCGTCGTTCATGAAGTTCGCGAGCGCGGATTCGCGAAGATAGCGGTCCGCGATGGTCCGCTCGCGCGAGAGCAGGCCCTCGGGGTCCACGACCGTGCCGATCGTCTCTGCCAGCTTGCCGTCGAGCGCGGCGATCATCGGGGCGATCACCTCGGCCTCGAACTGCTGATCGTAGTCGGCATCCTTCTCGGCCGCGTCGTAACCGTCGTCGCCCGGCGCCAGCCGGTCGTCGCGCCGCTTCGTGGGGTGCAGCGAGACGCTGGTGAACCAGCCGCGGCGGCCGTTCTCCGCGGCGATCGACATGGCGATGTCGCCCAGATGCGTGCCATTCGCATTGGCCTGGGTGATGAGCACCCCGTTCATGACGTTGTCGGGATCGATCCCGGTCTCGTTCAGCACGGTGTGGGTGTGGCCGCCGACGAGGACCACGGGCCGGTCGGTCAACGGCCCGGCACGTTCGGCCAGCACGAAATCCCCGTCGTCGATCCGGCGCACAAAGGCCGAGCGGCCGCTCTGGTGGAGGCCGGCGCCATAGCCGCAATGGGACAGGATCAGCACCACGTCCGACACCGCCGCGACGGCGGGCATCAGGTTTTCCAGCGCGGTCACCGGGCTTGCCACGGCAAGGTCGGGGTCGGCCTCGGTGCCGACGCGGGTATCGACCGAGGTCGTCAGGCCGATCACGCCGATCCGCAGGCCCTTCGCCTCGAGGATCGCCGCGGCATGATAGTCGCGGTCGCGCTGCAGGTGCGCGGAGCCGTGGATGTTGGCCGACAGGATCGGGAAGGTCGCGTCGCGCTCGATGCCAAGGCGCAGCATCTCGGCGCCACGGTCGAATTCGTGATTGCCGAGCACGGCGATGTCCACGCCGGCCGTTGGGGTTGGGCGCGACCTCCATCAGAGCCAGTTCCCGCGGGCCGGCCTGGGCGCTGGCCCGGAAGACCAGCATCGGCGTCAGGGCGGCGGCGGACGCACCGGCGAGGAAGGTGCGGCGGGTGGGCGATGCGAACGATGTCATGCGAATCTCCAGAGTTTCATTTGCGCTACCCGAGTCGCGTGACAGGTGTCAATGGACACCCAGTCTTACGAGTTAGCGCGACACCCAGTGTTACGAGTTTGGGCGTAACGGTAGCGGGCGCGGAGGGCGCGCTGACCGCAAGAGCCTGAGCGCGCCCTTCGCGACCGCGGGGGTCGTGGGCGGGTTTGGCGGTCAGGTCTTGAAGGCGTCCTCGAGATCGCGGAGGCGGTAGCTGCGGCCCTTGATGTTGAGGACGTGGGCGCGGTGCAGCAAGCGGTCGAGGATGGCGGTGGCCAGCACCTCGTCGCCGGCGAGCAGTTCGGTCCAGTCGCGGATCGACTTGTTCGTCGTGATGATCATGGCGCCGCGGCCGTAGCGGTAGCTGACCAGCCGGAAGAACAGGCTGGCCTCCTCGCGGGTCATTGGGTCGTAGCCCATCTCGTCGACCAGCAGCAGCGCGCTGGACATGTACTTGCGCTTCTTCAGCCGCTCGGGGCGCAGATGGGCGTCGACCTTGAGCGCGGTCAACAACTCGTCGAAGCGGAAGTACTGGACCGAGAAGCCGAGCTGGATGGCGCGGACGCCGAGGCCCACGAGGAGATGGCTCTTCCCCACCCCGGGCGGCCCTTGGATCAGGATCGCCTCGGCGCTGCGGATCCCTTGCCGAGCGGTCCGGGCTTGCCCGGACGAAACAGCCCGGTGAGCTGTTTCGAGCGAGACAAGGCCCGGAGGGCGCCGGTGGCCAGGGTCTCGATCCGCGACCGCTCGATCGCCGGCTGGAAGGCGAAGTCGAAGTTCTCCAGCGTCTGGCCGGTCGGGATCTTCGATCTCTTCAGCATCGTGCGGACGCGGCGCTCCTCGCGGCCGGCGCGCTCGGCGTCGAGGAGCCGATCGAGAAACAGGTGGGCGGCCAGCTCGGCCCTCACAGCCTCGGCCAGCAGCGGCTCCAACGCCTCGGCGGCGTAGCCGCAGCCTCAGCCGCGGCCAGCTTGTCGCGCGTCGCATCGATGTCGAGCTTCACCCGCGGCGCCGTCATCGCGCGACCTCCGCCAGCCGGGCGTAGAGGTCGATCGAGCGGTGATGCACCGGCGTCGCGGCGAGCTCCTGCAGGCGCCGGCCCATTTTCCCCAGCGGCTGCGGCGCGATCACGCGCTCGGTGCTGTCGCCCTCGTAGTGCGCGTCGTCCTTGACAATCAGAGCGGCGCCGCCGCGGGGGTGGTCGGCGATCACCGCGCAGTCCCTCAGGATCTGCACCCGCCCGGCGAGGCCGCGGAGCTCGACCTCCTGGCGGACGAAGCGGAACGGCACGCTGTAGCCTTGCGTCGGGGTAACGCCCCACCGGGGCGTTTCCTGATCCTCCTCACCCTCGAAGCTCACCATGCAGTCGACGCCCACCGGCCGGCGGACGACGACGTCGAACGGCTCGGGCAGCGTCTCGGGCAGCGGCGTCAGCAGCCCGCGCTCGGTCTGCCAGGCCTCGGCGACGCTGGTCCCGGTCGCCGGACAGCAGAGCCGGTGCGACCGCTCCTCGACCCGCGCGTCGGTCCAGGCCTGCAGCGCCTCGAGGCTGTCGAAGACCTGAGCGTAGGGGTCGTCGGCGCCGCGCAGGTCGCCGATCCCGCGCTCGACCTTGCCCTTGGCCTGGGGCTGGCGCGGCTGGCAGGCGTCGACGTGGAACTTCAGCTGCCCGGCGTAGCGGCGGTAGGTCGGGTTCACCTCGCCCCAGGCGCCGGCGCCCTTCGACACCCCGGTCTTGACGTTGTCGATGCGCAGCACCGCCGGCACGCCGCCGAGCCGCCGGAGGCAGGCCGTGTGACACGCCTGCCAGCTCAGCATGTCCTTCGACCGCGCCCACACCATGGCGCGCTTGCGGCTCCAGGACAGCGTCATCACCAGCGCGACCAGGTCCACCACCTCCGCGCCGAGCACCATGCCGGGATACTCCGCCCAGTCGACCTGCGCCTGCGCCCCGGCCGGCGTCTCGACCCGCCGCCGCGCCCGGATCGCCGGCGCCGGGAACGTCCGCCGCCAGTAGCGCTGCACCGACTTGAGGCTGCCGCCGTAGCCGTGCTCCCGCCGAAGCCAGTCGTGCAGCGCCGCGAGGTTGATCCGTCCGTCCGTCTGCTGGTCACGCCAGTGCGCGATCGCATCGGCATGCGCCGCCGCCGCGCTCATCTGCCTCGACCGGCCGTCCGTCGCGCCGATCTCCCGCCGACGACGGTGATACCGGACCGCCCCCTCCGTCACCCCGAGCAGACGCGCCACGGCGCTCTGCGTCTGTCCGCCCTTCAGCAATACCGTCATCGCCGTCCGCGCCTCGTCATCGAGACGACCCATCGTCACCCTCCGGCGGACAACCCGCCGGAAACCGATCAGGCCAAGGCGACACCTCGTAAATCTGGGTGTCCCCTTACGCCCTCAGTGACGTGTCTGGTGACATCTGGATCGAGGCGACGGTGGTGCCGAGCGACTG